>DATLVT010000705.1:0-5573 GCA_035577105.1 Polyangia bacterium | reverse complement strand
CTGCTGGTGATCGCGGCCGGGTTCAGCGCGAGCGGTGCGTGCAGCAGCGCGCCCGGTGCGGACCGGGTCGGCGGTGACGGCGTTGGCGGTGGAGACGGTGGAGACGGTGGAAGCGCCGACGTCGATCCCGCCGCGCCGGTGCTGAGCACCCAGACGCGGGCGGCGATGGCGGCGTTGCGCTACGACGACAGCCCGCCGCCGCCCGATCCCAGCAACCGCGTGGCCGACGATCCGGCGGCGCGCGCCTTTGGCCAGCGGCTGTTCTTCGAGACCGCGCTGTCGGGACGCCTCCTGGAAGGCGACAACGACGGCAGCAACGCCACGCTGGGCCGACAGGGGGAAGCGGGCCGCGTCAGCTGCGCCGGCTGCCACGTGCCCGGCGACGGCTTCGTCGACACCCGCAGCCCGCACCACCAGGTGTCGCTGGGCGCGCAATGGACGGTGCGCAGGACCCCGACGCTGCTGGACGTGGCGTTCGCGCCTCTTTACAACTGGGACGGCCGGCGCGACGCCATCTGGAACCAGGCCCTGGGCGTCATGGAGAGCAACCGCGAATTCAATTCCAGCCGCCTTTTTGTCGCCGAACAGATCTTTCGCAGCGGCAAGCTTCGGGCCGCATACGAGGCCGTCTTTGGCCCGATGCCGCCGCTGGATGACGGCGGCCGCTTCCCGGCGCTGACGCCCGAGACCACCGGCTGCGTCGAGGTCAACACCACCGCCGGGTCAAAGTTCGTCTGTCACGGAACACCCGGCGACGCCGCCGAATACGACGGCATGACGGCTGACGATCAGCGACTGGTCACCACCGTCGCCGTCAACGCCACGAAGGCGCTGGAAGCCTACGTGCGGCAGCTTCGTTGCGGCGCCGGTCGCTTCGATCGCTGGCTGGACGGTGACAGCGGCGCCCTGTCTCCCACCGAACAGCGGGGGGCCGCCCTGTTCGTGGGGCGCGCCGCTTGCGTGTCCTGCCACGGGGGGCCGCGCCTGACCGACGATGCGTTTCACAACGTGGGCCTCAGCCCGGCCATCGTCGCCGTGGCCATCCAAGATCGCGATGATCGCGGCGCCGCGGCGGGTGTGACGGCGGCGCTGACCGATCCGCTCAGCAGCGCCGGCCCCTTCAGCGACGGCGATCGCCACGCGCTTCCCGTCGATCCGGCTGCCGCGTCGCTGGAAGGCGCCTTTCGCACGCCCGGGCTTCGTTGCCTGTCGTCGCATCCCAGCTTCATGCACACGGGGCAGATGAGCGACCTTGCGCAGGTGATGGCCTTCTTCGCTCGCGGCGGCGATCGGATCGGCGGGTACCCGGGCACAAATGAACTCACGCCGCTGGCTCTCGACGACGGCGAGCGCGCCGATCTGGTGGCGTTCCTGGGCGCCCTGTCCGGGCCTGGCCCCGGCGCGCCGCTGCTGGTGGCGCCATGAAGATGAAGGGCGCCGCGGCTGTCTGCCTTGGTTGGACTGTCATGGCGACGCTGACCGCGTGCAGCGGCGGCGGTGCGCATCAGGGCGCGCCCGACGCCGCGCCCGATGACGACGGTGGACCATCGGCGGACGGCCCGCCCGTGCTGGTGGACGCGACCACCGATGGGGACGCGGGCCTGATTCCCGAGGTTCCCTTCGTGCGCCCCGACGCGCCGACCAACTACGTGCCTCAGCCTGGCAACTGCGGGTTCAGCGCGCCCGCGTTCTGCGACACGTTCGAGAGTGGTCCCGCCGCCGGCGGTCGATCGGGCGAGCTGGACCCGGCACGCTGGAGCGTGGTGCGCGGCCAGCCATACAGCAGCGCCAGCTTTGACGACGCCTTTCGCATCGGCCCGGCGCTGATCGGCGCCTGCCGCGCCGATCTCTCCCACACGCGCGTCCTGCCCGACGCCGACGTGCTGATCTGCGATCCCATCCCCACCATCCCCACGCGCCACGTCCTGGCCACCGCAGCCGCTCAGAATTACGGCCTGTCGACCTATCGCATTCGCCAGCCCTTCGATTTCGCCGGCCGCACCGGCACGATCAAGCTGGACATGGAGCTGACCAACAACGGCCTGGGCGGCTGGCCCGCGCTGATCATCGCCGAGGATCCCTCGCCCGCCCCCAGCTTTGACTGGCAGGAGCGCGGCTCTGGCCCGCGCAACGGCATCGAGATCGAGTTCGGCACCGGCTGGTGCAACACGCCGCACACGCTGGAGCCGATCGTCTACACGTTCAAAGATTATCTGCAGACCGCGCACATCCCGTCGTTTGACTGCGCGATCCCGCACGCCACCACCGCGCCCGACGCCCTGAACCACGTCGAGGTCTACCTGACGCAGAACCACCTCGAGGTCTGGGCGTCCGATACGTCACCCGACGGCGTCACGTTTCCCAACCTGCACCAGCTGTGGTCGGGCGACGTCGCGCTGGGTTTTTCGCGCGGGTACGTCAGCCTGGCCCTGCGCAACCACGCCACCATGAAATACTGGCTCGGCTCGGCGGCCACCGTGCGCTGGGACAACGTCGGCTTCGACGGACCGGCGGTGACCGGCTGGCGCGAGTACAGCGCGCCCGATTCACTGACCAGTTACCACGGCCTGTCCGGTTGCAAGATGACCGGCACCACCTGCCAGTGGGAAGGCGACGTCATCCCCGCCTTCCCGGACGACGCCGGCCGTGTCCAGTGCGCCCAGACCATGTGCACCTACGAAGGCGATGGCCGTAACGTCGGCTACGTCATCCCCAACGTCAGCGAATCCGTCCCCCCCGTCGCCTTGAAGTTCTCCGGCGTCACCCGCGCCGGCGCCGGCGTCACACGGGCCCGCCTGATCCTGGCCGCCGACTATCCCTGGTTCGAATGGAACAACATGTTCCCGCCCCCGACGAATCTGAACCTGCGGTTTCGAATCAACGGCGGCGCCTGGCACGATCGCTTCGTCACCGAGGTTGAGGCCAACGCCTTCATGGATTTCTCCCCGTCGCTGGGCGGCGCGGGCGCCAGCTCCGGGCTGTTGAACCAGGCGATCACGGTGGACATCGCCGAACTGAAAGACGGCGACAACCTGGTCGAGCTGCAGGCCGACGGCACCTGGACCGGGTCGTACCGCGTGAGCGTGACCGGTGTGGACCTGGTGCTGGACGACCGGTGAGCTAGCAGGCGCGGCGGCGGCGACGGACGACCAGCAGGCCGAGCAGCACCGGCGCCAGGAGTCCGAACGCACCACGGTGGTCAGAGATCCGGCAAGAACAGCCACCGTCGCTGGACGGCGACATGCCAGCGCCGCCGGTGGCGCCGCCCCCGTCCGCAGCCGCGCCGCCCGCGCCGCCCGCGCCGCCGCTGCTCCCGCCCGAGCCGGGCGCGCCGCCAGTGCCCGCGCTGCCGCCTGTTCCCGAGGGTGCCGCCGTCTCGGCGACGACGTCGTTGCTGGTGGCGCTGTCGCGCCCATCAT
The DNA here is from genome assembly GCA_035577105.1 of Polyangia bacterium. Lineage (GTDB taxonomy): Bacteria > Myxococcota_A > Polyangia > Fen-1088 > Fen-1088 > DATKEU01. The sequence goes on along the minus strand of DATLVT010000705.1, from coordinate 2,154 downwards.
TGGCCGCGCTGGCGTCCGCACGACTATCGATCGCCGCGTCACCAGCCACCGCGCCGTCGTCGCTGCCGCCGTCGGCGTTGGCGGCGGCGGTCAGCGCCTTTGCCACCGTCTGCGCCAGCAAGGCGTGCCCCTTGTCGTTGGGGTGAACACCGTCGCCGGTCAGGTACTGGTCGGGCATCGGCAGATAGGCGTCGAACACGTCGATCAGCGAGACACCGGGCAGGTCGCGCGCGATCTTGCGAATGATGGGAACGATCTGATCGCGAATGACCGCGCCGTCGATGGTGAAGCTGGGCATGGTCGACGGCGGCGGCAGCACGGCGAACACCCTGGGTTTACTTGGCAGGGCCTGGTACTCGCCGATCATCGCCCGGTAATCGGCGTCGTACATGTTGTTGCCGCCACGCCAGTTGGCGGTCTTCGAATCGTTGGTGCCCAGCATGATGACGACGATGGCCGGCGCAAAGGCCTTGCTGGCTGGATACGTCGGCTGCAGCCAGTAGGATTCGCCGGCCGGGTTGGCGGGCATCTTCATCATCGTCTTGCCGGAATCGCCGAAATTGTGAACCTGCCAGCCGGCGCCCAGCAATCGCCCCAGGACCGACGGATAGTCGTTGCCGGCCGTCGAACCGGCGCCCGCGGTGATGCTGTCGCCCACGCACGCCACCTTGGTCTGCGCGCCCGCCGTCGAGGCGCGGGCGCCCAGACCGACGGTCAGTCCAATCATCACAAGCACCCGGGGTTTCATCACGGACATCTCACCTCCGCCTGACAGGTTCTGGCAACCGGCTTGGGGCTGGCGGCTGTGCCACGTGCGCCCCCCAGCGGCCTCGGCCATGATACGGTAAATACCGGACAGCGTGCATGACTGAGCACACACTGAAGGGGGCCAGCGTGGCCACAGGCGAGGGCCGCCTGCCCCGCATGTTCGGCAAGCTGCTGCTGCTGAAGCTGATCGCCGAAGGGGAACGGGGCGACGTCTTCGCCGCGTTGCGACCCGTCGAGATCGAGCGCTTCTGCGCCCTGAAGATCCTGCCCGAGACCGCGACACTCACGTCGGAGCTGGTGACCGCGCTGCGCGCCGAGGCCTCCAGCCTGGTGCGCCGGATCCACGGCAACGTGGTCCAGACGTTCGACATCGGCATGGGCGATCACCGGCTGTTTTTCGTCAGCGAGCTGGTCGAGGGCGGGGATCTGGCCCAGCTGATCAGTCGCCTCAAGCAGGAGGGAAAACCGTTGCCAGCCGAGGTGGCGGTCTACGTCGCCATGGAGGTGGCCGCGGCGCTGGCTTACCTGCGCCAGACCTGTGAGCGCGAGTCGACCACCGCCGGCGCGCCGCTGGCGCTGTCGGCGCGGTCCGTGCTGCTGTCGACCGACGGCGAGGTGAAGGTGGCCCACTATGGTGCCACGCTGTCGCGCGCCGCGCCGCGCACCGAGATCATCCTGCCCCCCGAGCCGGCTGGCGGCCGCGCCGCGACCCCGGCCGCCGCCTCTGCCGCCGCCGACGACGTCTACATCGTCGGCGATCTGCTGTGGCAGCTCTTGACCGGCGAGCGGCCTGACCCCGCCCTGCTGGCGGCCAGCGGGACCGCCCCCACCGACGCGCTGATGCGCCTGGTGCGGTCGGCGCTGGACGCCAACCCGGCGCGGCGCCCCGCCGACTGCGATCGCCTGCGCACCTCCCTGGCGGCGACGTTGCGAGCGATGACGACGTCCGTGTCCGCGCCCGCGGCCGCCCAGCTAGGCGACATCGTGCGCGCCACGTTCGCCGGCGCCCTGACCGGCGATCGCGCCGAGCTGGGCCAGCTGGTCAAGGCCTTCGATCCCAGGCGCGAGCTGGCGCCCCCCACCTGGAAGGTGATCACGCTCAGCCGCACGGATATCCCCGGATCCACCAGCAGCGGGCGCCGGACAAAGAGCGTTCACGACCACGTCGATCTGACCGCCGGCAAGGTGGTCCCGGGAACGCGCTACCGGATCGTGTCCAAGATCGGCGAGGGCGGGATGGGAACCGTTTATGCCGCCGAGCACGTCGACATCGAACGAAAGGTGGCGCTGAAGGTTCTGCGCGCCGACGCCGCGCCCGACGCCGAGACGCTGCAGCTGTTCCGGCAGGAGGCGCGCGCGGCTTCGAAGATCGGCAGCGCGTACATC
>DATLVT010000704.1:0-2528 GCA_035577105.1 Polyangia bacterium | reverse complement strand
GCCCGCGAGCGCAGAGTGCTGGATCGGACGGTCGTTCCGGGAACAGTGGAGCTGGTCGTCACCACCAATGAAGCTGCGCCCGAGCTGGCCGTTGACACCAACCGGCGCATGGAGAACCTGCGCGCGGCCCTGGCGGCCATCAAGCGCGAGCGCGCCGAAGCGGTGCTGCTGCACGACGTCCTCGGACATGAGCTGACGGAGATTGCGCGGCTGACCGGTGTCTCCATTGCCGCGGCACAATCGCGTCTGGTGCGCGGTCGGAAGGACGTTGTCAAAAGGATGCGGTCTGCCGAGGCGCGCGGCAACGGAAAGAGAAGCGGCCGTCGTTTGGCCCTCGATCGTTGATGTTAACTCGAGTTGTCGCTTTGTGTGCCTGTTCCGCCAGGCCGAGCCGTCTGTATGTCCATGCGAGGTTGATTCGGCTCAAATTACTGAACTGAATTCAGCGCTAGCGGCACCTTTCACACAAGCGCGCAAATCCAAGAAGGCGCGAACTTTGGGTCCGATCGACGGAGGTATAGCCCCGTGATGCAGTCTTATTCGCGGTTCTTGATGGGCGCGGCGCTGGCCGCAATCTCGGTGTCCGGGGCCGGCTGCACCGGCACCGTCGAGGGGTCCGGCATGACGCCGCCTGGCGGCGGCGGGGGCTCCGGCAATCCCGGCACCGGGATGGGGACGGGATCGACCGGTTCGACCGGTCCGACCGACATGCCGGGGGGCGATCAGCCGGCGGCGCACATGCACCGTCTGACCTCGTCACAGTTCGCCAACAGCCTGCGTGATCTCTTCGGCGCTGGCGTGCCGATCGGCGCGCTGGATCCCGATCAGCCGACCGGCGGGTTCGTGGCGATCGGCTCGTCGCAGATTGTCTCCTCGGCGTCCGGCGTCGGTCTTTACGAGGCGGCGGCCGAGGCCGCCACCGCCTGGTTGCTCGCCGATCCGGCGCGCGCGTCGGCGGCGCTGGCGTGCGTTCCCCAGATGGCGACCGACACCATGTGCGCGTCGCAGGCGATCGCGGCGCTGGGGCGGCGTGCGTACCGCCGCCCGCTGAGCAGCGAAGAGACCAATCGTCTGGTCATGCTGGCAACGTCGGTGGCGACGGGGCAGGGCGGGACGATGACGCTGGGGATGCAGGCCGCGCTCAGCGCGATTCTGCAGTCGCCGAACTTCCTTTACCGGGTCGAGCTGGGCGCGCCCAGTCCGGCTGATGGCGGCCGGTTGAAGTACGACGGCTACGAGATGGCGTCGCGCCTCGCCTCGACGCTGTGGAACACGGTGCCGGACAACGCCCTCCTGGACGCCGCCGCCAAGAACGGCGGCCTGGCGACGCCCGACAGTGTCGTTGCCCAGGCCAAGCGCATGCTGGCCGATCCGCGCGCGCACCAGGGCCTGGCCGCGTTCGTCGACGATCTGTATGCGCTGCACAACCTGCAGGATGCCCAGCCCGACCCGATGATCTTCCCGGGCTTCACCCCGACGCTGCGGGCGGCGATGCAGACCGAGCTGGAGATGCGCATCGACGACATGGTCTTCGGCGCGCGCGGCGATTTCCTGTCGCTGTTCGACAGCAAGACCACGTTCGTCAACAACGAGCTGGCCACGCACTATGGCTTGCCGACCGCCGCCCCCGACGGATTCCACAAGGTGGAGATCCCCGCCGACTCGCCCCGCGCCGGCATCCTGGGCAGCGGCGCCATCCTGGCCGGGCTGGCCATGCCGCAGCGGACGGCGCCCACCCGGCGCGGCAAGTTCGTCCGCGAGGCGGTGCTGTGCCAGACCGTCCCGCCGCCGCCCAGCAACGTGGTGCCCGTGCTGCCGCCGCCCACCGATCCGTCCGAGACGATGCGCCAGCGCCTGAGCGAGCACCGGGTCAATCCCAGCTGCGCGTCCTGTCACTCACTGATCGATCCGCTGGGCTTTGGCCTGGAGAACTTCGATGGCGTGGGCAAGTACCGCAGCCTGGAGAACGGCAAGCAGGTCGACGCCACCGGCGATCTGGACGGGGCGAAGTTCGACGGCCTGGCCCAGATGGGCGGGGTGCTTCGCCACGCGGCCATCACCGGTCCGTGCTTCGTCAGCAAGCTGTACATGAACGCGCAGAACCGCCTGGCCGGCGAGCGCGATACCGCCATCCTGGACAAGCTGGCGGCCGACTTTGCCGCCAGCGGGAACAAGGCGGACCAGCTGATCACCAATCTGGTGTCCAGCGAACCCTTCCGTTTCGTCGAACCGACCAAGCCGTAAGCAGAAGGAGCAGCAGACATGGCACGTTCAAGTCGTACGGTCATTCCTCGTCGGACAGTGCTCCGCGGTCTCATCGGGGGCGGCATCGCCGTCACCGTTCCGCTGCCCCGCCTGGTCGGTATGCTGAACGACAGCGGCACCGCGTACGCCGCCGGCGGGCCGCTGCCGGTGCGGTTCGGCAACTGGTTCTTCGGCAACGGCATCATCCCCTCGCGCTGGGTGCCGGCCCGCACCGGCGTTGGTACCGCCTGGGAGCTGAGCGAACAGCTGAGCCCCTTGCAGCC
>DATLVT010000703.1:0-2879 GCA_035577105.1 Polyangia bacterium | reverse complement strand
GGAGGCCAGGGCGCCCAGGGCAAACAGAGATTGAACGGCTCGCATCGGTTGCTCCTTTATTACGGTCAGCGCTGGGCGGAACCTTCACCGACCGTGAAATCGCTCGCGGCGGCAAGGCGAAAGCACGCCGGGATCATCGCGTGCTACTTTCGCCAGCATGATCGTGGCTGGCCTGCTTCTGGCTTTCTCGGGGCTGAGCGCGTTGCTGGCCACGGCGCCCCAGCCGAGCGAGAAGAACTGTACCAAGAGGGGCTGCGACGATCACTTGCTGATTCATCTGCGCGCCGGGGACGGTCATCCGCCCAACGACGTCGCGCTCGAATTCAACATCGACGGACAGGTCGTCACCTGCCGGCCCAGCGCGGCCGGCGCCGGGGCCAGCGCCTTTCAGTGCGGCGAGGGCGTCACAGTTCTTTATCAGGAACTCCAGCATTGCCGGCACAACGTCTGCCAGGGGACAGGATCGTTCGAACAGACCATCGAGATCCTCTCCACGCCACGAAAGGTGCTTATGACGGTGACGCAGAGCGGACGACTGCTGGGAAAAAAAACGTTCGTCTCCCGTTACACGCCGTATCGCCCCAACGGCCCTGGCTGCAACCCGATCTGTCGCCAGTCGGAGAAGACCTGGCGCTACCGCTGAGCGCAATTGTCAGCGGCGGTGACGACGGCGCTCGCGGCGCCGCGCCAGCACCAGCGCCATGGGCAGCATCCACAGCAACGACGCGACGCCCGTGCGATTCGTCTGTGGCCCGCTGACGAAACAGCCACAGCCCGCGCCGGACGACGGCGCGGAGGCTCCCGGCGGCCGCGGGTTCGTGCCGGTCTTGCCGCCGGCCGAGCCGTCGCTGCTTGCCGGCGGGCCGCTGTCGGCGGGTCCGGGCGTCGTCGTCGTTCCCCCGGTGCCGGTGCCGCTGTCGGCGAGGCCCGACGCGGCGTCATCGCCCCCGCGTCCGCCGGTTCCGGCCGCTGCGTCGCTCTTGCCGGCGGCGGCGTCACCGCCCGCGTCGGCGCGGCCTCCGCTGCCGGTCATGCCGGCGTCTCTCCTCGCGCCGGCGTCGGGCGCGGGTGTTCCGCCGTCACCACCGACGATGGGGCCGGCGCCGCTGCAGCTGTCGATGGGCATGGTGGTGGTCGGCCCGGGCGCGCAATCCGGCCACGCCCCGCCGCCGGTCACGATGTCGGTGAGCAGGTTCGTGCACGCCGCGCCGGGCGTCAGGTTGCCGGCGGCGTCGGTGCAGGGGGTGACGTCGATGTTCTCCATCTGCTCGATGAGCTTGATGTGGCGGAGGATCGACGTGTAACTGGTTCCGCCGCACGCCGCGCCGCCCGGGATGCGCGTGGTCCCGGTCACCGTTCCCACCACCCGCCAGCCCCAGTCCTTGGCCCCTTCCACCAGGTGGATATACGACCCACCTCCAGAGTCGCCAAAACAGAGATCGGTCTTTGGGTCACCGGTCGAGATGAAGGGATCGGCCACCTTGATCACCGGGACCTCGGCCTGGTTCTTCGTGCGCGCCGGTCCCGTCCCCATGGTGTCACCCCAGCCGACGCCCATGATCTTGACGCCCGCCTTCAGGAACCTGGTGTACTCGCAGCCGCTCAGCGGCGGCACGGTGGGCACCTTCTTCAGCCGATCGTCGTCGGGCAGCACGCAGTAGGCGGCGTCGCTGTCGGGCGCCGAAACACACTTCGTGGCCTTGACCGAAAAGGCATAGGGCGACTTTTCCCCGAACTGGATGGTCATGCCGGCCACCGGCTTGCAGTGCTTGGCGGTCACCAGGATGGTCGGCGTCAGCAGCGTCGACGTGCAGCCCGGGATCTTGGCGGTCATGGGAAATCCACAGATCGCGCTGGGCATCCCTCCCACGACATGGGGTGATTCCGCCAGCGAACCGGAGGCGCTGTTCTGCGCGGTCTGGTCGTTTGCGGTGTCAAACACCGCCTCGCCACAGCCGAGCAAATAGACGCCAGCGGCCACTGTCACGAATACGGCTTGTCGCATGAGAGTCCTTTCGGTGCTGGCCAGCCACGCTGTCGACCCACTCATGTGCAGCAAGTCCGGTTCCAAAGCCGCGCCGCCGAATACCCGCGGTCTTGGCGATGAATCACCACCAGGCCGCGATGTTTCGAAGCACAGTCCGCGATCCCGGCGGTCACACGCCGGCGGTCAGGGCCCAGGCGCGCGCTCAGGTCGTCGGCAGCGGCGCCGGCGGCCAGGCATAGTCGGACAGGGCGAAGGCCCCGAACTGCGACAGACCCATCACCGTCAGAAACCCGCGTTCCAGGGCCGGCACGTCGTGCACCAGCAGCCAGGTGGCGGCCAGGACGGCGATGCCTTCCGCCAGTTCGATGAAGGCATGAACGCGAAACGGAATCAGCTTCAGCGTGCCTTGCGGGTAGTTGGTCAAGCGGGTCAGCGTGAAATGCACGGCCGCGCCGCCCAGCGCGACGACCAGCGCCAGGCCGTGCAGGCCCAGGAGCAACGCACCGGCGACGTAGAGCAGCGCCACCAGATCGTCCAGCCAGCCGTGCAGACGCGGTCCGATCAGCGGAAGCAACATGACGAGGCGCTCCTCAATCCCGATCCTTGGGTCGGAAATTCTGCGGGCCCAGGCCGAATTTCTTGATCCAGCGCCAGACCGCCGCCCGGTGCTTGCCCAGGTCGCGCGACACCTCGGCGACGTTGCCGTCATACCGGCGCAACAGCTCTTCCAGCTGGCCCGCCGTCGGTGAGGGACCGCTGGGACGGCGGCCGGCCACGGTGACGGGCGCGCTGATGGCGCGGGCGATCGGCTCGGGCAGATCGCGCAAGGCGATCGGCTTCTGCCCGGCGGCCAGCACGGCGGCGGTGGTGACGATCTTTTCCAGCTCGCGCA
>DATLVT010000702.1:0-11647 GCA_035577105.1 Polyangia bacterium | reverse complement strand
GCCGCCGGTCTCGACGGCCACATCGGCGGCGTCGTCGCTGGTGCCCGCTTCGGCGACGTCGACGTTCGCGCTGTCGCCACCCTCGGCGCCGCCACCGTCGCTGCTGCTGGCCACGTCGCCGCCGGCGCCGCCGCCGTCGTTGTTACCTCCGCCGTCGCTGCCATCGGTTCCAGCATCCGGCGTGTTGTCGACGCAGACGCCGCCCCTGCAAACCTGCTGGGACGAGCAGACGACGTTGTCGCAAGGGTCGATGCAGACGCCGCCCTGGCAGACCTGGCCCACGGCGCAGGTGGCGCTGCCGCAGGGATCAACACAGCTTCCCGCCTTGCAGATGAACACCCCCGGGCAGGTGACCCCCTTGCACGCGTCGACGCAGGTGCCGCTGCCGCCGCCCGCCTCGCACTTCTCTCCGGCCGGACAGGTGACGCCCTGGCAGGCGCCGACGCAGGTGCCGCTGGCGGCGTCGCACTTTTGCACCGCCGAGCAGGTGACGATGGTGCAGGTGCTGACGCAGCTGCCGTTCTGGCAGGTGTCGCCGGACGGGCAGGTGACGCCTTGACACCTGTCGACGCAGCTGCCGGCCTCGCATTTCTGTCCCGGGCAGGTGACGCCGTCGCAGGGATCCGAACAGACGCCCAGCTGACAGATGTCGCCCGCCGGGCAGGTCAGCACGCTGCAGGCGTCGACGCAGCTTCCGTCCTTGCAGGTCTTGCCGGTGCCGCAGGTGACGCCGTGGCACTTCGAGACGCAGCTCCCCGCTTCGCACTTCTGGTCAGCGGCGCAGGTGACGCCCATGCAGGGATCGACGCAGCTGCCGGCCTGGCACTGCTGGCCGATCGGGCAGGTGACGCCCGTGCAGGCGTCGACGCAGTTGCCGCTGTCGCAATAGGTCCCCGCCGGGCAGCTCTTGTTGGCGCAGGCGGTGGGCGTGCAGCGGTGATCGGTGGCGCAGCTGTTGCCGGTTCCGCAGCCGGTGCATTCGCACTCCTGCAGGCAGACACCGCCCGTGCAGACGAAACCGGTCTCGCAGGTGACCCCCAGACAGGGATCGACGCAGCGCCCGACACGGCAGACCTGATCATGCGGGCAGGTGACGCCGTTACAGGAGCCGACGCAGGCGCCCCCCACACAGCGCGTCCCGCCCGTGCAGGTGATCCCCTGGCAGGAGGCCTCGCCGCAGATCCCGGCCACCGTGCAGACCTGACCGGTGGGACAGCTCTGCTCGATGCAGCGATCGACGCAGGTCCCGCGGTCGCAAACCTTGCCGGTGGGGCACAGGCTGGGATTGTCTTCGTCGACGGTGCCGTCGCAGTTGTTGTCCAGGCCGTCGCACACCTCGGTGCCTGGCGACGAGTTGGCCACGCAGGTCAGCCCGCCGGCGCGCGTGCACTGCTGGGTGCCGGCCGCGCAGATCCCCTTGGCGCCCGTCACCGTGCAGGCGGCGCCGCCACCCTGACAGCTGATGCCGGTGATGAAATAAATGTCGTCGTTGAAATCGCCGTCGTTCAGCGCCGTGCCGGTGGCCGGCCCAAACCGCAGCGCCGACACCGGGAGATCCTCGAAGGCGATGTAATAGGCGTTGGGCGTGGTCGTCGATTTGTAGGCCACTGCCAGGATCCAGTTCCCCGCCGGGTTGGTGCCGCCGCCGTTGCGCGGACACTGACCGGCGCCGTTGGTGCACAGGGTGTTGAGTCGCGCTTCGGAGAAATGCGTCTGCGGGCAGGTGCTGGTCTGGATGGCGTTGTGAATGGCGAAGCCGATGGCGCCGCCTTTCCAGTTGGGACTCTTCAGAATGTCGCCACCGTTGAAGGTGATCAGGTTCGTCGAGTCTTCGACGGCCGGCGTGAACGGTCCATTGTTCAGACCGGCCCCCGATCGCGGGACCAGGTTAAAGATCTGCGCGTCGGTGGGCGGTGTGTTGCTGTTGGGATCGACGTTGTACCAGCCAAAGTCCATCTGACAGCCGCCGCCGTGCAGGACCAGTGTGCCGGTGAAATTGCAGCGGGGGGAGAACGTCACCGGGCTGGTCAGCGCGTCCGACTGATAGTTGATGGTCTCGTTGCGCGACGAAAAAAAGGTCGGCATGTCCAGGTGCACGGTGTGGCCGCGCACGTTCGATGCGTCGGTGTTCTCGTTGGGATTGACGATGGGAACCACCAGTCCGTTCGGTTCGGTCACCGCCGCCAGCAGCGGTCGTTGCCGCTGAACCAGAACCGCCACCGCGCAGAGAGACAATAAGAAAACTCTTCTAAGAGACGACCTCGTGAACATCGCGGTCTAGTAAATCACTTGTAATCGGCCAAATACAGCCTGTGGCCGACCTATCGCCGGGCGAATCGGAGCGATCACCCGGCGGGCGTCGTCCGCGCCAAGACACATTGACCCACGTGTGCGTCACCACTTTGAAACTTCAAAGCTGGACGCCAGCAGCTTGATGCCCCGGATGGCGTCGTTGAACCGGACCCGCTGTTCGCCCAGCGACAGGTCCAGTTCGACGAGGCGCTTGCCTATGGCGTCCAGGCGGGCCGAGTCGGCGGCCAGGCGGGCCGTCAGCTTGGCGCGCAGGTCGCCGGCCGCGGTGTTCTTCTCCAGCGCCTTCAGGTTGGACCGGGTCTCTTCCGTGGCGCGGCGGCGGTCGGCGTCCTCGGCGGCCAGCTTCTCTCGTTCTTCGGAGACCTTCACCAGGGTCTTGCGGATCTCCCACGCCGCGGTCAGCGGTTCGGCCACCGCCTTGTCGGCGCGCCCGTCGCCCAGGTAGGCCTTCACGGCGTCGTCCGCCAGCGGCGACAGCCAGTCGATGCCGCTGATGCTCTGCTGGCGTTCGTCGACGGTCAGCGTGACGGTGGCGTGTGGCCCCACGCTGGCCGGCACCAGGGCGCTGCCGGTGCCCACGTTGTCCTCGGTGCCGGCAGGGGGCTTTTCCAGCCGGGCGCCGGCCAGGCGAGGATGCTTGACCAGCAGCTTGGCGGCCCGGTCGGCGCCGTTGCGCAGGCGGTACCTGGTCAGGGTCACGCCGTCGCGGGCGATGCTGATGGTTCCGGCTTCGATGTGATAGAGGCGGGCCCCCTCCTGCCGGTACTCGCGGTCCTTGTCGACGGCCACCGTCCGTTCCAGCGCAAAGGGCACCGTGGCGGTGGCCCCCACCGGCAAAGGATCCGTCATCCCCTGGCCCAGGAAACCGCCGTCGGCGCCCTCGGAGAAGATCGCCAGCGGTCCCTTTTCCAGCAGGCCGCCCGTGGTGTTGGTAAAGCGGGCCACCCGGAACGGGTGCGAGGCTGATTCAGGCACGCCGTCGTCGGGAGCAAACAGGGAGATGGCCTCGCCCGTGACCCGTCTGTCCATCAGCAGGACCATGGTGGCGTTCTTGTCGGGCAGGGTGATGGGCACCGGCAGGTCATAGCGGGTGGCGCCCGCTTGCAGGGCCACGGCCGCCAGCGCCGACAGGTTGCGCGACCCGCGCGAAAAAGCCGGCTCTGCCGCCGCCATCGTTCGCGGCGCCCCCAGAGGCCCCGACCCGGGCGGACGGGCGGGCGCCGGCTTCTTCATTGGCATCGCCCGGCGATCGCGCACCGATCTGTCGGCCATCGCCTCGCCCTGGGCGTCGTCCATGGGCGTGGGCGCCGGCGCCTCCATGGTCATCGGCGCGGAGGGGGAGATCGGCGGCGGTGGCTGCTGCTGCGAAAGGCTGGTCTCGCTGTGCGGCACCACGGCGATCACGTCGCCGCCGTCGGTGACCGTGGGCCGCGCCGGGATCACCGGCGTAGCCAGCGAGGCATCAAAGGCCAGCGGCGCCTCGGCGATCAGCGACAGCGAGACGCCGTTCCAGTCCTCGCCCGACAGATTTTGCACGATGCCCCAGACCTGCAAGGAGGCCTTGGCCTCCCAGGCGTCCAGCACCAGCCGGTACGACGGCCGCCACACCGGCGTCTCGGCTATGTAGCCGACCTGCAGATCGTGCTGGGTGCTGCCGTCCAGGTGCATGGTCACCGTCTCCAGGCCGCTGCGGCGGACATCGCCGGGCGGTGGGTCCAGCTTGTCGACGGACAGCGGGAACGACGCCGAACGAACCGAGCTGCCGCCACGTTCCAGGACAGCCAGCGAGGCCAGGAAATCTCCCACCTCGTTCTGCCGCACCCGGAACTGAACCCGCTCGCCGCTGACCCGGCCGGCGCGTTCGAAATAGCCGACGCCGTTGCGGTAGACCACCACCTTCCGCAGAGCCAGCCCGCGGGCGGCCACCGGTCCGTGCACGCAGCCGGCGGCGCCAGCCAGCAACGGCAGCAGCGCTGCAGCGGCCACCATCAACATCGGGGGATGTTTCATCAACATCGTCAGATGTTGTTTCATCGACCGCAGTGTCGCAGGTTTTGTCAGGCGCGTGAATGTGCCGGCGCGGCGGCGATTTTTTTGACGGCGGCGTTGTCCCGACGGACGCTGTTGTCCAACGTGGCCAACATCGCTCCCGCTGACAACGTTGTCCTGCGCGAAACCATCGCCGAGCTGCAGAGGCTCTTGCCCAGCCACTGGACGACCGCGGTGTCGGTCAAGACCAACGACGCCGCCGACGCGCGCGTCACCATCAAGACGCCGTCGGGGGCCAGCGCCGCCCTGGCCATCGGGGCGCAGCGCCAGCTGGATCCCCGGTTCGTCCCGGGGGTGGCCCAGTCTCTGCGCGCCGCCCCCGCCGACGGCTTTCTGGTGGTGGCGCCCTTCCTGGGCGAGCGGACGCGCGCCCGGCTGGGCGAGGTGGGCCTGGGTTACCTGGACCTGACCGGCAACATGCGTTTGTGTCTGGATCGTCCGACGGTGTTCATCCAGACCCAGGGCGCCGCGCGCAGCCCCTGGCGACAGGGACGCGGGGCGCGGTCCCTCGACGGCGTCAAGGCCTGCCGCCTGGTGCGGGCGCTGTGCGACGGGGCGCCCCCCTTCGGGGTGCGGGCGCTGGCGCTGGCGGCCGGAACGGATCCCGGGTACGTGTCGCGATTACTGGATCAGCTGGATCGCGAGGAGCTGATCGAACGCCAGCCGCGCGGTCCCATCGCCGGCGTCGACGTGCCGGGGCTGCTGCGGCGCTGGGCCGCCGACTATCATTACGAGACAGCCAACCGGGCGCTGACCTGCGTGCATCCGCACGGCGTGCCGGGCGTCCTGGCGGCCCTGGCGGCGTCGACGTTTCCATACGCGCTGACCGCGCGGGCGGGGGCCGCCGCTCTGCTGGACAGCGCGCTGCCGCCGCTGCTGGCGGCGTACGTCGACAACCCCGAACGGGTGGCCCGCACCCTGGGCGCGCGGCCCACCGATGATCCGCGACAGGCGAACGTGGCCTTGCTGCAACCGTTCGACGGGGTGGTGTTCGAACGAACGTGGCAGCGGGAAGGGCTGCGCTTTGCCGCCGAGAGCCAGATCGCCGCCGATCTGCTGGGCAGCCGCCCGCCCGGGCCCGCCCAGGCGGAGGCGGTCCTTGCGAAAGCCGGGCGACAGCGCTAAACAGGCAGCCGTCAGCGTCAGGCCTCGTAGCTCAGTTGGATAGAGTGCCGCCCTCCGAAGGCGGAAGTCGCTGGTTCGAATCCAGTCGAGGCCACATCGTATTTGGGGGGCGGCTCGCTGCCGCTCGCGCCCCCCAAGCCCCCTCGCTGCGTGCGGCAAAGCCGCACTTCGCTCGCCCTCTTCGTTGGGCCGCGCGGCAGGCGAAGCCTGCGCGCGGCCTGACGGCGGAGTTGGACGGGGGTGAGTGGCCTGTTGGACGCGCTCGCTGCCGCTCGCGTCCTTCCGGTCTTCTCCCCGCTGGCGGGGAGAAGGGTAGGATGAGGGGTCCGTCGGGGGCGCTAGCCCTCGTAGGCCTTCTTCAGGGCGGCGATGTCTAGCTTCTTCATTTGCATCATGGCGTTCATGACGCGGGCGGATTTGGCGGGGTCCTTGTCGGTCATCAGCTTGGCCAGGATGGTGGGGGTGATCTGCCAGGAGACGCCGAACTTGTCGGTCAGCCAGCCGCATTGAATCTTCTGGCCGCCCTCGGACAGTTTCTCCCAGTATTCGTCGACCTCGGCCTGGGTTTCGCAGTTCACCGTCAGGGAGATGCCCTGGGAGAACTTGAAGGTGGGGCCGCCGTTGAGGGCGATGAACTCCTGCCCATCTATCTCGAAGGTCATGGTCATCACCGAGCCCTTGGCACCGGGGCCTGCTTCGCCATAGCGGCTGGTGCTGGTGATCTTCGAGTTCTTGAAGATCGACGTGTAGAGCTTCACGGCCTCTTCGGCCTGGTTGTTGTACGTCAGGAACGTGGTGATCTTTTGCATCGCGAATCCTCCTGCCCGGAACGACGAACGGATGGTCGCCCAGCCGACAGACTAATGTCGGTTTTTTTTTCGGCCCATGGGCCCCGCTCGCCAGGGACGGCTAAAGCGCGTAGCCGCCGGCTTCCAGGACGTGCAGGGCGATCTTCCGGCGCAGCGAGAAGGTGTTGACCCGTTCCAGCTGGTAATAGCTGTTGATGTCGCGGACTTCGCGGCCCCACTCCTCGTCCTGGGACATCCACATCAGCATCTCGCGCAGGCCGTCGAACACCGCCTCGTGCGACTGGGCCACGAACAGCTGGGTCATCAGGATGGGGATGCGGCTCGCCGCCTCGCCCTTGGCCTTTACCAGCTGCAAGGTGCGGGTGATGGCAGAGTCCATGGCGAAGATCTGGATCAGGCAGTCGGCCAGCACGCCCAGCAGCTCCTGCTTTTCCGAGATCCCCTGCATGTACTTCTGCACGCCCAGCGACGCGGCGTAGGCCACGGCGCGCTTGGCAAAGTCGCACTGACGCTGCTCGCGCCCCAGCGGACCGGGGGGCACCTTGCGGTCGATGAGGGCGGGGTCGGCCATCTCCTGCTGGATCTTGGCCACCAGGCCCATCAAACCCAGCCGCCCCTGCATGGCCCGCTTCAGCAGCGTCCCCGGGACCAGCAGGCGGTTGATCTCGTTCGTCCCTTCGAAGATGCGGTTGATGCGGGCGTCGCGGCTGACCCGTTCGATGGGATAGTCCTCGATGTATCCGGCGCCGCCGAAGATCTGCAGCGTCTCGTCGGCCGACGCGTGCAGCATCTCCGAACCGAACACCTTGATGATCGACGCTTCGATGGAATGCTCCTCGATGCCGTCGATCATCTTCTTCTGCGCCGCCGGATCGTTCGGATCGACGGCGCGCGCGCGGGCGTCCAGCAGCCCCGCCGTGCGGAAGGCCATCGATTCGGCGACGAAGGTCTGCGTGGCGATGTCGCCCAGCTTCTTCCTGATCAGATCAAAGTCTGCGATCGGTTTGCCGAACTGCTTGCGGTCCCGCGCATACCGGATGCCGATCTCCAGGCAGTACTTGGCGCCGCCCACGGCCCCCACGCCCAGCTTCCAGCGCCCGATGTTCAGGATGTTGAAGGCGATCTTGTGTCCCTGACCGACGGTGCCCAGCACGGCGTCGACCGGGATGGTGCAGTCCTCCAGATACAGCGCGCAGGTCGAGCTGCCGCGAATGCCCAGCTTGTGCTCCTCGGGGCCGATGGTCAGGCCGGGCGCGCCGCGCTCGATCAGAAACGCGGTGAATTTTTCGCCGTCGACCTTGGCGAAGACGGTGAACAGATCGGCGAAGCCGGCGTTGGTGATGTACTGCTTGGTCCCGGTCAGCTTCCAGCTTTTTCCGTCGGGCGTCAGCACCGCCTTGGTCTTGGCGGCCAGCGCGTCCGAGCCCGACCCCGGTTCGGTCAGCGCATAGGCGGCGATTCGCTGCCCGGTGGCCAGGCTGGGCAGATAGCGGCTGCGCTGCTCGGGCGTTCCGAACAGCACCAGCGGCATCGTGCCGATGCCGACGTGCGCGCCATAGCTGACGGCGAACGAGCCCAGGCGGCTGACCGCCTCCGTGATCAGGCTGGAGCTGGTCTTGTCGCCGCCCAGACCGCCGTACGCCTCGGGGATGTCGTGGCCGAGGAGGCCCACCTCGCCGGCTTTTTCCAGCAAGGCGCGCATGGTGCCCGGTTTCTTCTGCTCGATCTCGGCGGTGCGCGGCTCGACCTCGCGCCGCATGAAATCCTCGGCGGTGTCGCGCATCATGCGCTGCTCGTCGCTGAGCATCTCCGGCGTCAGGATCGTGGCCGAGCCAGTGGGCTCGAGGAGAAAGCCGCCGCCCAGGGACAATGTGATGTCGGATGACAGATCGCCCATGAGATGATGATACCAGCTTGGCGCCTATTGCGCGCCCGGCGACCGAAGCTGGAACTTGCGAACGTACTTGCCAAGATCAGCGACTGGCATAACCTAAAAAAACGGGATGAGCGCGCCAACACGTCCTCGAGCTCGCGGCGACCGTCCAAGGCTGGCCCTGGTCCTGTCTGGCGGCGGCGCGCGCGGCGCCTATGAAGCGGGCGTCATGCGCTATATCCGCGAGGATCTGGCCGGCGATCTGGGCGGCCAGGTCCGGTTCGACATCATCTGCGGCACCTCGGTGGGAGGGATCCACGCCTGCTTCTTCGCAGGGACTGCCGACATGGCCGACAAGCAGGGTCGGATGTTGTGCGACCGGTGGGAGAGCTTTGTCCTGGAAGAGATGGTCACCTTCGGCGTGAAGGAATTCCTGCGCGCGCCGGCCAGTCTCCTGGGCGGCGGCACCATCGAAGAGTTCGAAGGGCAGCGGCGCCTGGGCGGCGTGGTGCAGACGCAAAAGCTGGAACGCGTGGTGCGACGGTTGATCCCCTGGCAACGCATCAGCGCCAACCTGCAGCAGGGATATCTGGAATCGCTGGCGGTCACCGCCACCGACATTGGCTCGGGAAAGTCGGTGGTGTTCGTCGAGCGCGACAACGGCACCGTGCCGCAGTGGAGCAAGGATCCGTTCGTGCGCGCGCAGGCGGTGATCATGGGGCCCGAGCACGCGCTGGCATCGGCGGCGCTGCCCATCTTGTTCCCGGCTGTGGCTGTGGGAGAACGGTTCTTCTGCGACGGGGGTCTGCGCCAGAACACCCCGCTGTCGCCCGCGCTGCGCCTCGGCGCTGACAAGGTGCTGGTGATCGGGCTTCGTCACAAACCGCCGGTGGTGCTGGGCGAGACCGAAGAATCGATGCCCTACCCCGGCGCCGCGTTCCTGGTGGGCAAGATCCTGGACGCCTTCCTGCTGGACCACATCGACTACGACCTGGATCGCCTGCGCCGTTTCAACGCCGTCATCGAGGCGGTGCGCGCCGTGGGCGCTGCCGACGCCAATCGTTTTGACGAGGTGGTGACCAAGATGCGCGGCGCCCCCTACCGGGTGGTCGGCGAGTTCATGATCAGGCCCTCCGCTGATCTGGGCGAGCTGGCGGGCGACGTGGCGCGCAGCGGTCGTTTCAAGGGCACCGGCGGAGGGCCCGGCATCCAGCTGCTGCGACGGCTGGCCACCGCGCGCGGCGCCAGCGAGGCCGACCTGCTGTCGTACATCCTCTTCGACGGGTTTTATGCCGCGGAGGTGGCGCGTCTTGGCTACGAGGACGCGCGCGCCCAGCACGACGAGCTGGGCCGATTCCTGGCCGACTCGGTCATCCCCGAGTGAGGCGAAAGGCAGGCGCCCGGCGCGCTATTTGACCAGGCGCAGCTGCGGCTTGCGTCGCCGGCGCGCCGCCGACGGTTCTTCGTCCACCGCGTCCACGTCGGCCGGCACGGAGCGCAACGTCCGTTCGGTGATGCGTCCGCTGGGGCCGTCCACGCCGGCCGGGACCTCGCCCACCGGGGGCGGTTCCAGGTCGGCCAGATCGTCAGAGGTACCACTGGTTCGCGCCGCCACGATGGAGACATCCTCCGGCACATCCTCGTGATAAAGGACGCCGCGCCCGTCGTCGCACGCCACCACGTAGACCGCCGACCAGGGCACCACGGTCCGGTGCGGCGTCTTGGCGAAGGACAGCGTGGCCCGCACGCCATATTCGTCGATCTCCAGATCGGGGATGGGGATGGGCAGGTCGTGGCCATACTGCAAGACCAGGTGGCCTTCGGAACGCAAATGGGGCGGGACAACCACACCGGGGCGGCGGGCGTCCAAATGCAGGGAAGTCCATCCCTCTCGTAACAGCGCGAGGAAAGCGTCCTGCTTTGAAGGGCGTTCTTGGGACCGCATGTCTCGCAACGAGGCAGTTTAGTCTTAACTGATAGGCGGGTGGTTGCAAATGCTCAGTTCGCGCCCTCACTGCAAGCCAGGCCGGCAAACCAGGGGCCACCGACAGATTTTTCTGGTTCCGCGGCGACGGATCGCCGGTTTTGCGATACCCTGCTGACGTGCCGAATCGAATGCCCTTCGCGCCAACAGCGGCGAATCCTCCCCGGTTTCCGTCGGGTTGGCGCGCCAGGCTGGCACGCGATCCGATTCCCATTTTGCTGCGCGAGGGCAGCCCGGCACTGGTCGCCCGTGTGCGGCGTGATCTGATCGCCGACGACGAAGCGCCCGGCCCCGACGAGGTGGCCGGATATCCGGAAGTGAAGGCCTTCCTGCGCAAGCAGGAAAAAGGCGGCAGCTTTCCGGCGAAAACGCCGGAGAAGGCGCTCGGCTCGGCCAAGTTCGCGGCCTGTCTGGCCACACTGCGTGCCCTGGATCGTCTCACGGAGATCGGTCTGGCCCTGCCCAACGCCGGCGTCGAGGCAGCGGCGGAATTCTTGCTGTCGTCGCAGGCGAAGGACGGTGGCATCGCCGACCTGACGCTGGCGGAGACGCGCGAAGGACGGGGCAAGATGGTGGCCCTGCATTTTCATGGCTGGGCGCTGGGCGTTCTTTGTCGGGCGGGCCTGGACACCGACGACCGCGTGACGCGAGGCTTTCGGTTCTTGCTGGAGAGCCGGCAGGCCGACGGTGGCTGGGCCTGGCGCGGCGTGCGCGCCGATTCAGCGGCGCGACCTTCCAGCCACCTGGTGACGGGGATGGCCTTGCGGGCCTTCGCCGCGTCGCCCACGCGGAAGACCTCGCGCGAGGCGCGTCGTGCCGCGGAGCTTCTGGCAACGCGGTTCCTTCAACCGGATCGGTATCCCGATCGCAAGGCCGCCAGCTACTGGGAACAGATCGCCGAGCCGCGGTTTTACACCGACGTTCTGGATGCGCTTGACTGCGTCACAGCGGTCGGGCTGGGCAAGGAAAACTCGGGCGTGCGCACGGCCGAGGCTTATCTGCGCGGCCGGCAGCACGCCGACGGCCTGTGGTATCCGGGGGCGCCGGTGCGGCCCGTGGCGGGCGAAAAACCCGAGCCTGCGTCCGACAAGGATCGCGAGGCGGCCCGCTGGCTGACCATCCGGGTCCTGATGGTCTTGCGGCGGGTCAACTAGTCCGCCGCCTGACGGGCTTCGAAGGGAAGAGGAACTTGGCAGGCGCGCGGCGACGTCTCAATAACGTGGCCTGGGGCTGGCGCAGCTTTGTTCTATTCGCTCTGTTCGTCCCGTCGCCGGGGTGTTCCAGCGGCGGGGGGATGGACGCCCAGGATTTTCCCAGCGCGTTCGTCAAGGCGGGATGTCGGCGCGCGCAGGACTGCTGCAACTGGGGTCCGTCGTCGACGACGACACCGGACGCTGAAACGCGCTGCGAGGCCACGGCGGATTTTTCGGCGGCGCTGATGGGCGACCTGGGAGAGGCCGTGGCGGAACGGCGGGCCACGTTCGACGCGATCAG
>DATLVT010000701.1:0-4903 GCA_035577105.1 Polyangia bacterium | reverse complement strand
TTTCATCGGGGCTCACGGCTGCCCCCCCGCGTCGGTGCTGTCCGGGCCGTCGGTCAGCCCCGCCACCGGCAACCCGGCGGCGCGCGCAAAGTCGGCGCGGCTTGATTCCAGGTCGGCCAGGGCGCGCACCTCGTCGATGCGCACCTGCAGGTAATTGCGGGCGGCGTCCAGGACCGGCGTCACGTTGCCTTGCCCGCTTTGAAATTGCGCCTGCGCCGATTCAAAGCTGCGCCGCGCGTCGGTCAGGACGCGATCGTGGATGAGGGCCAGTGTTTCACGCGCGGCCTGCACCTTGGCGTCGGCGTCGCGCAGGGCAAAACGCGCCGATGCCTGCTGCGCCCGCAGCGCGCTGCGATCGGCGGCCTGCGCGCGTTCCGCCGCCTTCACCTCGTCGCGATGGCGCGGGTTCAGCCAGGGCAGGCTCATCGAGACCATGGCGCCATAGCCGTGGTGCGTGGACTGGGTCGGCATGTACCAGTAGTCGGCGCCCACCGTCAGCGACGGGAAAGCGGCCTCGCGCCTGGCCATCTGCAGCGCCGCCTCGCTGCGCTTGACGGCGTGGGCGGCCGCCTTCAGCTCGGGGCGGCGCTGGGGCAGCAGGCGGTCGGCGTCCGCGGTGGCCTCGGCGGGCGGCGCGGCCAGCGCGTCGACCGTCGACAGCTCGGGCACCGGGCCCAGCGCCGCGTCGGGGGCGCGGTCCATCAGCGCGTTCAGCATGGCCTGCGCCGACCGGCGTTGCTGCTCGATGCCGGCCACGTCGACGTGCAACCGGGACAGCTCGGCCTGGGCGCGCAGGAAATCTGGCTGCGATCCGTGGCCGACCTGGTACAGCGACCGGGCGATCTCCACCAGCCGCGACGTCAGCCCGACGTGTTCCAGGTGGATGCGGTACTCGCGATCGGCGCGCGCATAGCTGGCGAAGGCGCGGCGGGCTTGCGCCGCCACCTCGTGCCGGCGCGCCTCCGTGCTGACGCCGGCCAGCGCGGCGTCCTCGCGCGCGGCGCGTTCGCGCGCGTCCAGGCTGCCCCAGGCCGGGAAGGCCTGGCGAAGGCCGATCATGATGGTGTTCGCCTGATCAAAGCTCAGCGGTCGCGTGACCGGGACGCCCCACAGCTCGCCCTTCAGCTCGGGATCGGGCAGTCGTGCCGCCGCGCCGGCCAGCGCTTCGGCGACGCGTGCCCGCTGGGAGGCTTCGCGCAGCTCGGGGCTGCGCTGGGCGATGGCCCGCAGGATGGTCGGCAGCCGGGCCGAGGAGGCCAGTTCGCGATCCAGCGCCGCGTCGTCGCCGGCCCCGTCGCCGTCAGCGCTCGTGTCGCCCTTGCCGTCGGCGCGCGCCGGTGGCGCCTTGATCGCGGCCGCCGCCGTCGCTGCCAGGCCCAGGGCAAAAGTGAATGTGCGGCCAGCTTGCTTGACTCTCATCGGAACGCTCCTTGAACACGCGCCGTTCACGGCGCGCCAGCCATCGACCGTCGACCAGGAATGGAATGACGAGACGGGACGGCTCAGATCAGGAACGCGCTCTTGGCGACCAGGCGCAGCCTGACAGAGGGCGGTCCGTGGCTGGCCTCGGCCGCGGAGCGCGACGAGCGAAGCGACGAGACGTTCTGCCGGACGATGGCGCCGGCATCGGCGAAGGTAACAAAGCCCACGGGCGTCGTCCGGTGCGGAAGCGACGCCGCCGGGGCGACCAGCTCGGCGGGCGCCTCGCTGATCTCGCGCACGATCTGATCGCAGCAGTCGGCGGCGAACATGGTCGCGTCGGCGTGGCCTGTCGCTGCCTGGCCGTCGCCATCAACATTGGGGCAGCAGCAAACATCCAGCACCACACCGGTGACCCGACAGCGAAGCCCCACGCTGCCCGTCGCCGTCGTCAGCGCGACCAGCGGCAGGAGCAGAACCGCGGCGAGCAGCCGGGTACGAAGAGGCGTGGGGGTCATGGCGCTGATGAACTCAGGATGAGGGGCCCCCGAAACCCTGTCAAGGATGGCCCCCAAAGCTCCGACTGACCCACCACCGGGCCGCGGTCGTCCGGCGAAAAAAGTGCGCTGCCGCTACTGGCGCCGCGCGGGCCGACCCACGCACTCCTTGGCATAACGGCGCGCCATGTCGGCGGCGCGCGCGTCCGCGGTCTCGACGTAAGCGGCGTAACGCTCATAGAGCGGCTGCGCCTGCTCACAGCGGCCTGCCTCGGCCATGGCGTGCGCCTCGCCATAGATCGCGATCGACCGGCCCCAGGAATCACCTTGATCGGCGAAGTGCTTTTCGGCGTCGCGATAGGACGCCTCGGCATCGTCGATGCGATTCAACTGTGCCAGGGCGTCCGCGCGGTCGTAATAACCCCACGGGTCCTTGGGATCGGCCTTGATCGCGGCATCAGCCAGCTTCAGGGCGTCAGCCGGATCTCCCACCAGCTCGGCTTTTGCAGCCCTGGTCGCCAGCTCCGACGCCCGGACGGCGCTGGCGCTGTTATCCGGAACTTTGTGCGGTGGCATCAGCTGCGCGCCAGCCGTTGTTCCCACCGCTGCACCCCCAACCAACATACCCAACACCACCACCCAGCGAGTCATGTGGACCTCCTGCCCGTTGAAAGTAACCACGCCGATTCGGCCCGCAATCCGCTGTCACCCTCAGGCGCACCTTGTCGCAAAAAATGGCCCCTGCCCCTGCGCGCACAGCCCCAGGTGAGCAAGTTCAAGAAAAGGATCTGTATCGAAAGGGGAAGGGGGAGTGTGATGAGATCAATTCATATCGAAGGAATGAGAGTGGGACTGGCCCTGGCGGTGATGAGTGTCGCCTGCGGCGCCGAATCCGTGGACAGCGGCACCGAGCAACCATTGGGCACTTTCATGGAACAGCTGCGTGTTGACCGCAACGCCCACGTCGAAGGGACAGTCACCCAGACGAACATCGTCGCCAATCAAGCAGGGCAGGCGACCGCGACCGATCCTCATCTCATGAATGCGTGGGGCTTGGCCTTCAACCCCAAGGGGCCGGCCTGGATCTCTGCGGCCGGAAACGGCACGTCGCAGGTGTATGCGGCAGACGGTCACACGCTGCTGGAGGTGACTGTTCCACCGCCCAGCGGCGGGGCAGCATCCTCCTCGCCGACGGGCCAGGTGTTCAACGGAGCAGGAGGCGCGTTCATGGGTGACGTGTTCATCTTCGCCACCGAGGATGGGACCGTGGCCGGATGGCAGCCGGCCAACGAGAGCGCGGCGACCACGCGCGCCGACAACTCGTCCGCCATGGCCGTCTATAAAGGCATCACCATCGCGACGCCGCTGACCGCCGGAGGGCGACCGCACCTGTACGCGTCCAATTTTCGCGCCGGCTCGGTTGACGCCTGGGACGAGCACTACGCGCCGGCGACGCTGCCCGGTCGATTCCACGACGACGGCCTGCCGGCTGGCTATGCGCCCTTCAACGTCTACGGCGTCGGTCCTCTGCTGCTGGTCACGTACGCGCAGCAGAACGATGAGAAGAAGGACGATGTGTCGGGCGCCGGTCACGGATTTCTGGACCTGTTCACGGCGGACGGATTCTTCATCCAGCGCCTGATCTCGGGCGGAGCGCTCAACTCGCCGTGGGGGATGGTGTTTGCCCCCGACCGTGATGGGGCGTCGATCGATCTTGCTATCGGAAACTTCGGAGACGGTCACATCAACGTGTATGACCTGTCGCTGGGCCGCGGCCGCATCGACGCCCGACTGGAAGGCGCCCTGGGAGACGCCTCCGGCAAGCCCCTGGTCATCGATGGACTGTGGGCACTGGCCTTTGGGCCGGGCGCGGGCGGATTCGCCGCCGACCAGCTGTACTTCACCGCCGGTCCCAACGACGAAATGAACGGTCTCTTTGGAGCGCTGGCGTTTTCGGGGAACCGACGCTAGCGCCAAGCGCCGTCCGACGGCGCCGCTGGATGAAGAGCGTTCGACGGGGCCGAGCCCGGCCGTCTCTTGCGGCCGGGCTATCGCCCTGTCGCGCTGTCGGTCGGCGACTGCGCTTACTTCTTGCTGGCCTTCTTCAGCGCCTTGGTGACTTCGGCCGGCGAGTTGTAGGTCCCTTCGGGCAGCGTGTCGGCGAACCATTGCTTGTCCTCGGCGCTGAAGTCCGACAGCTTGGCGCAGGCGTCGACCAGCTCGGCCTTGGTGGCCGGATACTTCTGGTGGTCTTTCAGGTGCGCCTCGATGTTCTTCCAGTCGTGGTGGGCACCCTTCTGGGCGCTGGCGGCGGTGGCGGGGTGATCGGCGGCGGCGGCGACGCCCCCCATCGACAGCGACAGCACAACGGCAAGGATCGCGATGAGTCTGGACATGGTCATTCTCCTTTTTCGGGTTGATCGGGTGACGGGACCGGGCCCGCTTCGGAGAAGAAGATGCCCCCCGGCCGTTGAATCAACCGTTGGAATGCCCGGAGTAATTGGCCCGCGTCAGCGTCTGGGGCTGCGCAGCACTTCGACGCCGGAGCAGCGGTCCACCGCGCCCAGCGCAGCGACGGCGCGGGTGGCGTTGTCGACCATCTGCCGGCTGGGCGTCACCAGGCTGTCCGACAGAGCCCGCAGCTCGTTGAGCCGATCGGTCAAGCACGACATGCGCAGATCCAGCACCTGGGCTGACTGATCGCGACGATAGTTGGTGGCCTCGCAGGCGTCCTTGTAGGCCGCAGACCAATCGGCGACGTATCTGTCCAGCAGGCGAGAGACATTGGTGAAGTTGGCTCGGCTGCCGGCGCTGGCCCAGCCCCACGACGACGACCGGCCGGTGCTGCTGATGCGCACGTTGGCCTGCCCGCTGGTGCGAAACGCCAGCTCGATGGCCGCCCGCCGCGAGCCGCTGGAGCCCGAGTCCTCCCAGATGCCGTCAAAGCGATCCTCCGGCACGGCGCACAGCGATTCACGGCTGACCTC
>DATLVT010000700.1:0-8458 GCA_035577105.1 Polyangia bacterium | reverse complement strand
GCGCGGCCGTGCAGGCCGCGACCGCCGGGGCGGTCGACTTTGCCGACTTCAAGCGGCGGCTGCGCATCGTCCGCCGCCACGAGGTGCTGCGCCTGGGCGCGCGCGAGCTGGGCTGGGGGACGACGCTGGAGGTGGCGCGCGAGCTGTCCGACTTTGCCGCCGCCTGCCTGCAGGAGGCCTGGCGTTTCTGCGACGGCGAGCTGCGCCGCGAGTACGGGCCGCCCATGACCGAGGAGGGGCCGGCGGCCTTCGTGGTGCTGGCCATGGGAAAGCTGGGCGGCGAGGAGCTCAATTTTTCGTCGGACGTCGACGTCTGTTACTTCTATTCGTCGGACGCCGGCGAGGCCGGGCCGATCAGCCTGCATCAATATTTCAGCGAGCTGTCGCGGCGGATCAGCAACGCCATTGAGGAGAAGACGGCCGACGGCAGCATCTTTCGGGTCGACCTGCGCCTGCGACCGGAGGGCCAGAATGGACCCATCTGCAACTCGCTGCCGGCCGCCGAGCGGTACTACGAGACGTTCGGGCGCACCTGGGAACGGCAGGCGCTGCTGCGGGCGCGCCCCTGCGCCGGTGACGCTGCCTTCGGGCAAGCGCTACTGGACGCGCTGGAAGGGTTCATCTACCCGCGCCACCTGGAAGCGAAGATGGTCGACGACATCCGGCAGCTGCGCACCATGTTCAGGGCGCAGGGCGACGCCCCCCGCCTGGGCGCCGGCAGCGGCGGGCTGGGCGGGTTCGACGTCAAGCTGGGCACGGGCGGGATCCGCGACGTCGAGCTGGTGGTGCAGACGCTGCAGCTGTTGCACGCCGGCAAGCGCCGCGACCTGCGCGATCGGACCACGCTCTCCGGCCTTTACCGGCTGCTGATGGCCGGCCTGATCTCTGACCGCGAGGCCAAGACGCTGGCCGAGGCGTACCGGTTCTGGCGGCGGCTGGAGCACCGGGTGCAGGTCGAGGACGGCGCGCAGACCCACCGCTTGCCCGCCGACGACGAGCAGCGAGCCTGGTTTGCTCAGCGGCTGGGCTTCGCCGACCTGGCGACGTTCGATCAGGCGGTGACTCGGCATCGCCAGGACGTGCAGGCCATCGCGGCGACGTTCAACGATCCACCCCAGCCGCCCGGGGGCAGCGTGCTGCGCCTGCTGGATCCGGGGTTGCCGCGCGAGGAGATGGAGGCGCTGCTGGCGTCGCTGGGCTTCACCGACGTCGAGGGGTCGGCCAACGCGCTGGAGCTGGTGCGGGGGCGGATCCCGCCGACGTTCCTGGAGCAGAGCGCGGCATCGCCCGATCCGTCGCGGGCGCTGGCGCACTTTCGCGATCTGACCGTGCGCGGGTCGACCGGCCTGATGGCGCTGCTGCGCGATCACCCGCAGCTGCTGCGCATGCTGGCCACACTGTTCGGGACCAGCGAACGCCTGTCGACGCTGCTGATCCAGCGCCCCGAGCTGTGGGAGCCGCTGATCGACAACCTGGGCGCCCGGGTTCGCTCGCCCGACGAGCTGGCGGCGGCGTTGCGCCAGCGTCTGTCCGGGGGGGCGGGCAATGGTGGTGCTGGCGCCGTCGTCGCCGCCGCGGATTCTGACGACAGCGACGAGGAGACCAGGCTGCGCGCCTTGCGGCGATTTCAGTCCGAGGAGCTCCTGCGCATCGGGCTGCACGACGTCTCGGGCAATCTGGATCCGGCGGAGGTGTCAGAGCAGCTGAGCGCCCTGGCCCAGGCTTGCCTGGGCGAGGTGATGAGCATCGTGCTGCCGGCGCTGGAGGCCCGTTACGGCCAGCCGCGCGCCGCCCTGACCGTGCTGGGCCTGGGCAGCCTGGGCGCGCGGGAGATGCGCTATGGCTCGGATCTGGACCTGGTCTTTCTGTACGGCGGTCCGGGCGAGAGCAGCACCGGCGTCGATCATCAGGAATGGTACGCGCGCGCATCACCGCGGGTGATCGGCGCGCTGCAGGCGCTGACCGAGGAGGGGCGCCTGTACCACGTCGACACGCGCCTGCGTCCGTCCGGCGCGCAAGGGATGCTGGTGACGTCGTACGCGGCGTTTCAGCGCTATCACGAGCGCGAGGCGGCGGGCTGGGAGCGGGCGGCGCTGCTGCGGGCGCGCGTCGTCTACAGCACCGAGCCGCCGGCCGGCGTCGAGGCGGTGGCGTCGCTGGTGGCGGGGATCGCGTACGAACGTTCTTTCGACGAGGCCAAGTTCCGCGCCGACCTGCGCGCGGTCCGTCAGCGGGTGGAGAACGAGCGGGGCCGGGTGCCGCGCGGTTCGCGGCACCTGCGCTTTGATCCGGGCGGGATCATGGACATCGAATTTCTGGTGGCGCTGGGACAGTTGCAGGGCGGCGCCACGGATCTCGCCCTTCGAACCACGACGACGATGACGGCGCTCCGGCGCCTGGCCCAGCTTGGCTGGCCGTCGTCGTTGCTGGACGACTATGCCTTCCTGCGCCGGCTGTCCTTGCGCCTGCGCCTGCTGCGCGACCGTCCCGAGGAGGTGCTGAGCCCGCAGGACGCCGTGGCGCTGGCCCGCACCCTGGAACGCGACGCCGCCGCGATGCTGGACGATCTCGATCGGCGCATGGCCCGGGTGCGCGAGATCTTCTCGGGGAAGTTTCAGTGAACTAGTGCGCCGCACCAGCGGTTCAAAGACCGGCGGCGACCTTGGCGGCGCCCAGCAAGCCCAGCTGCGGGTGGGTGACCACGAAGGCGGGGAGGCGGGCCACCAGCGGGTGCAGTCGGCCCTTGCGCTCGAAGGCGTCGCGGAAGCCGCCTTTTTTCAGATAGGCCAAGATTCGCGGGGCGATCCCGCCGGCCACGTAGACGCCGCCGGTGGCCAGCAGGGTCAGCCCCAGATTGCCCGAGACGGCGCCCAGCACCGAACAGAAGATGGACAGCGCCAGCTCGCAGATCGGATCGCTGCCAGACAGCCCGCGCTCCGAGATGGCCGCCGCCGGATCGTGGCCGGGCCCGCGATCGCCCAGCGCCGCCGTGGTGTCGGGGCGGATCAGCGACTGGCAGGCCGGTTCCTGGGCCAGGAATGAAAAGATGTCGACCAGCCCCTGCCCCGACAGCACGCGCTCGCACGAGGCGCGGCCGTACTTGGTGGTGAGGTACTGCAGCAGAGCGATCTCCAGCGCGGTGCGGGCCGGGAAGTCGGTGTGGCCGCCCTCGGAGGAGACCACCTGATAGCGATCCTCGGCCGCCGACCAGACCAGAAACGCCTCGCCCAGGCCCGTTCCCGCGCCCAGCACGGCGATCGGCCCGCGCTCCGCCGGCGGGCCACCGCCCAGGGGCACCAGAAAATCGGCCGACACCGCCGTCACCCCCAGCGCCGCCGCGTAAAAATCGTTGACCAGCGTGACGTGGGGAATACCCAGCTTCTGTCCGACGGCGCGGCCGTCGATGACCCAGGGCAGGTTGGTGGCACGGCAGATGTTGTTCTCCACCGGGCCGGCGATGCCGAAGCAGGCCCGCTCGATGGTCTTGCCCTTGGCCTTGTCGGCCAGGAAGATCTCCGCGATGGCGTCCAGCGACGGGTGGCCGGCCGACGGGTAGGTCTGCTCGGCCACGACGGTGAACGTCGGCTTGCGGCCGGCCTCGCCCGGCTTGCCGTCGATCAAGGCCAAACGGGTGTTGGTGCCACCGATGTCGCCTGCCAGTACGATCATGGTTCCTCTTTTGTGGTTGCGGTGTGTTCCAGCCCGCCGGCGGCCGCCTGATCGCAGACGATGCTAACAGAGGCGGCCCGGCGCACGATCAGCTGGCTGGGCAATTCGCGCGGGCGTTCCGGACCTTCGACGACGGCGCGCAGCGGCTGGGCCTTGTCGGCGCCGGCGATCAGGAACAGCACGGCGCGGGCCCGCAGGAAGACCGGGTACGTCAAGGTCAGGCGGCGCGTGCGCAGCTGGGGGACCTCGACCGGGACGCACAGGCGGCTGGTCTCGTCGAGCGCGGTGGTTCCGGGAAACAGCGAAGCGGTGTGGCCGTCGGCGCCCATGCCCAGGATCGCCAGATCGAGGACGGGCATGGTGTCCGGCCCGGGTGCACCGGCCCGCTGGCGCACGAGTCCTTCGTAGACGCGGGCGGCGGCGTCCAGATCGCTGGCCTCGCCTTGCATGCGGTGGACGCTGGCCGCCGGGATGGGGGCGCGCGACAGCAGCGCGTCGCGGACCATGCCGTAGTTCGAATCGGCGTGGTCGGGCGGGACGGTGCGCTCGTCGCCGAAGAAGATCTCGGCGCGTGTCCAGTCGATGGTGGACGGCGGCGCGGTGTCCACCGTTGTGGTTGGTTCGGCCAGGCGGCGGTAGAGACCGCGAGGCGTCGACCCGCCGGCCAGCGCCACGCTCCAGCGGCGGCCCGCTGCCTGGGCGTCCGCCGCCGACTGGCGGACGATCGCCTCGGCCCGACGGGTCAGCGCGTTCAGATCGGCGCAGACGATGATCGTCGGGCTCACAGCAGATCACCCAGGCGCGCGGCATAGGTGAGACAGCGATGCATCAGGGGGTCGCGCCCG
This sequence comes from Polyangia bacterium, assembly GCA_035577105.1. Lineage (GTDB taxonomy): Bacteria > Myxococcota_A > Polyangia > Fen-1088 > Fen-1088 > DATKEU01. The sequence goes on along the minus strand of DATLVT010000700.1, from coordinate 3,944 downwards.
CGCGGGCCCAGCGCCGCCACGCACAGCTCGGCGGTGGTGCGCGAGTCGAGCTTCACCGTGCGGGGCGGGGCGATGGGGATCTCCAGCCGGGCGTGATTGTCGGCGGTGCGGGTGACCGCATAGCGCCGCCCATCGGCCGCGGTCAGCTCGATGGAGACGACGCCGCTGGTGCCGCACTCGCCGTCGGAGGCCATCAGCTCGACGACCACCTCGCCGGGCGCCGCGCCGCCGCCGCTGCCGGCACCGGCGCCAGCACGCCGAAAGCGGAGCTGGCGTTGCCCCTGGGGGCGCTTGACGGCGCCCAGCGCCTCCCACCCGAGCTGGCCGGCCAACCAGGCGGTCAGCAGGAGGCCGCTCACCAGGCTGTGCGGGCGATGGCGCACCACCACGCGCGCCGCCGACTGCAGCGGCCCGCCACCCACGGGCGGGTCGAACAGACCGGCGAAGAGCAGGCGAAAGTTGTCCAGGCGGGCCCACCCCAGATCGGCGACGTCGGTGGTGGCCAGGTCGACGATCCGCTCCAGCGACTGCAGGTCGATGGCGCCGCGGCAGCGACCGGTGTCGATCACCAGTCGCTCGGCGTTGGGCAGCAGCTCCTGGGTCAGCAGCGCTTCTGGCAGCGTGCTGTCGATCCAGAGAACCGCCGTGGGCAAGCTGGGAATTTGCAGCGCGCGGACCAGCGCGCCGAAGTGCTCCTCGGCGTCGCCCCGACCGGTGAGGATGATCTCCTCGGAGTAGACGGTGCGGGCGCCGCTTGGTCGCGACACGACGTTGCTGCCGATGCTGGCCCGCAACGGCTCGCCGCCGCTGGCGCCGGCCGGCGCGGCCTGCGCCTCGTCCTCGGCGTCGCGGCACAGAACGATCACCCGCGCCGGCACCGACGGCGCGATCTCGTCGACCAGCTCGCGCGACCAGCGCAGAGATTCCGAGCCGTGGGCGGGGATGACGATGGTCCACAGCGCCGCCCGCGACAGCGCGCTGTGCTCGCGCGGGGCGTGCGCCGCCAGGTCGCTGGCGGCCGGTTCGGCGCGGCTGGCCTCCTGCCACAGGGCGGCCAGCTCGCGTTCGATGCGCGTCACCTCGACGGCGATCGCTTCTCCTCGCGAGAACCGCTCCATGTTCGACGGCGTGGTCATGGCAGTCGCCTCCTTCTCCTCCTCATCCTCATCCTCACGGGCGCCGCCAGCGCCGGCCGTCGGCGTCGATCAGATGTTCGGCGGCCTCCGGTCCCCAGGTGCCGGCGGGGTAGGTGGGCAGCGGCGGCGCGTCTGGCCGCGACGATTGCTTGGCCCAGTGCTGGTGAATCTTCGAGATCCAGGTCCAGCTGGCTTCCACCTCGTCGGCGCGCGTGAACAGCGTTCCGTCGCCCAGCATGCAGTCCAGGATCAGCCGTTCGTACGCTTCGGGCGGCTCGACGCCGAACGAGGCGCCGTACCGGAACTCCATGGTCACCGGCGCCACCTCCATGGCTGGCCCCGGCAGCTTGGACCCGAAGTTCAGCGATATCCCCTCGTCGGGCTGGATGCGGATGGCCAGCACGTTGGGGCGGATGGCGCCGCCGTTGCGCCCGAACAGCAGGTGGGGCGCCTCCTTGAAGTGGATGGCGATCTCGGTGACCCGCTTGGGCATGCGCTTGGCCGACCGCAGATAGAACGGAACCCCGGCCCAGCGCCACGAGTCGATGAAGAACTTCATCGCCACATAGGTCTCCACCTGCGACGTGGGGCTGACGCCCGGCTCCTCGCGATAGCCGGGGACCTTGCGCCCGGCGATGGAGCCGGCGGCGTACTGGGCGCGGACGACGTGCGCGTCCATCTCGGCGGGCGGGATAGGGCGCAGCGCCTTGAGGACCTTCAACTTCTCGTCGCGGACGGCGTCCGGTTCGAAGGCCACCGACGGCTCCATGGCCGCCAGGCTGACCACCTGGAAGAGATGGTTTTGCACCATGTCGCGCAGGATACCGGCCTGTTCGAAGTATCCGCCGCGCCCCTCGACGCCGACCGTCTCGGCGCCGGTGATCTGCACGTGATCGACATAGCGGTTGTTCCAGACCGGTTCGAAGATGCCGTTGGCGAACCGGAAGACCAGCAGGTTCTGGACCGTCTCCTTGCCCAGGTAATGATCGATGCGGTAGATCTGCCGCTCCGACATCGTCTCGTGGATCTCGGCGTTCAGGCGCCGCGCCGTATCCAGATCGGTGCCGAACGGCTTCTCGATGATCACCCGGGCGAAGCGGTCCGGTCTGGCGTCGGGCGATTCATTGGGCACCAGGCCCGACCGTCCCAGGTTGCGGACCACGGTGGCGAACGAGGAGGGCGGCGTCGACAGATAGAAGACGCGATTCCCCGGCAGGCCCAGGGTCTTCTCGATCTCGTCGAGGCGTAATTTCAGCGCGGCGTACGACGCCGGATCGTCGTAGCCGCCCTCTTGATAGAAGATGTTGCGGGCAAAGGTGGCCCACAGCTCCGGATCGACGGGGCGGCGGCGGGCGAACTCGTCGCAGCCCTTGCGCATCTCCTCGCGGAAGGTGTCGTCGCTCATCGGCTTGCGGGCGTAACCGACGACGGCGAACCGTGCCGGCAGCAGCCGTTCCCGGGTCAGGCTGTAAAGCGCGGGCAGCAGCTTGCGCTTGGTGAGATCGCCGGAGGCTCCGAAGATCACCATGGTGGTGGGCTCGGGGATGCGCTCGCGTTCCAGGCCCTCACGCAGCGGGTTGGGCAGGGGCCCAGGGACGGACACGGGGTTGTCGGCGCTCACGACGTCACGATCCTTTTTTCTCGGGTGGGGCGGCGGCGGTTCCGTCGACGGCGATGACCTCTTCGGGACGTTCGTAACTGCGCAGCTTGCGGAAGCGTCGCGACGTTCCGGGAACGGGCAGGTTCAAGGCCTCGGCCTTGTCCAGATACTCCTGCACGACGCTGACCACGGTGGCGTGGGACCAGGTCAATGGCGCCACCGACAGCGGCAGGCCCGAGTAAGGGTGCACCTGTTCGGCCAGCACCCCCGACGCCCGGCTGCGCTTTTCCACCCAGTTCAGATAGGGGAGGGCGCGATCCAGATCGGCGGCGCTGCGGGCGCGGGCGATCTCGTACTGGGCCAGCCACAGCGTGCAGATGAACCAGGGGTTGCCGGCCACCTTGCCCACGTCCTGGGAGACCTGGTGGTAGTAGTCGTTCTCATAGCGGGCCAGCCCCCCGACGTCGGTCTGACACCACAGCCGTTCGCGCACCGCCTTCATGGTGGCTTCTACGCGCGGGTCGTCCGCCGGATACGCGCCAAACGCGAACGCGCCGTACAAAGACGCGTCGATGTTGGCGTCGACGGTGACCTGGCCGTCGGGGGCGAACTGGACCATGCGGGCGAATCGCCCCAGCTCGGGGCGCCATAGATACTGGTCCATGCCTTGGCGGATCTCCTGCGCCGCCTGTTCATACTGCGAAGCCAGCGCGGTTTCCCCAAAAATGTAGGCGAACTCGGCGGCGGCGTGCAGGCCGCCGATCACCGACCCGCAGGTGAAGGTCATCACCCCACGCCGCTCTTCCCACAGGTCGTAACTGGGCAGCGGCAGCTTGGTGCGCGGATCGCGGTAACGCATCATGAAGGCCGCCGCCTTCTTCACCAGGCGTCCGTAGAGGCTCTGGATGTCCTCGACGTCGCGATAGCGCTGGAAGTGCCGCCACAGCGCCCAGATCACCAGCGCGGTCTCGTCTTCCTGGATGGGGATCTGCGGGTGCAGGATGCCGTCGGCGCTGGCGGTGACCCAGGGGTGCCACGACGAGCCCAGCGTGCCGTCGGGCTGGTACTTGTGCAGCAGGTATCCGTCGGGCATCAGCGCGTCGGCGCAGAACTCGAAGAAACGCCGGGGCGGCTCCTGGTGGCCGGCCAGATCCAGCGCGTGCGAGACCAGCGCCCCGTCGCGCGGCCACATATAGGAGTACGTGTCG
>DATLVT010000699.1:0-11297 GCA_035577105.1 Polyangia bacterium | reverse complement strand
CCTTTGACCGCCACGTCGGCGCGCACGGAGGCGTCCTCGACGACGCCGGGGGCCACCTCGACCTGGCGGACGTTGGTGTCGCCCGAATAGTTGCCGGCGGCGTCGAAGGGCGGCTGGGAATCCTTGGTGCCGCCGAAGATGTAGCGGCCGTTCACGGCGGTGTTCATCAGGGACACCGCCTGTCGAAACAGGGTGTCGACCTCGGCGGCGGCGTTCTTCCGCTCCACGCCCGAATAGCTGTCGTTGCTCATCTGCACGGACAGCTCGCGGGCGCGGGCCACCACGTCGGACAGCTGCTGCAGAGAGCTGTCGGCCACGCTCATCTCGTCGTTGGTGCGGCCGGCGCCCTGGTTGATGGCGTCCAGGCGGGAGAGGGTCGTGCGCCCTTTGATGATCAGCCCAGCCGAGCTGGGATCGTCGCCGGGGTGGGTGACGCGCAGACCGGTCGAGGCCTGGTCCGACGCGGTGAGGACCTTGTCCCGCGCCGTGACGGCGTTGGTGTTGGCCATGTCGTACAACATTCTGTCGGTGACGCGCATCGTGTTCCTCGCTATCTCACTTGAGGCTCATCAACGTGTCGAGCATGTCGTTGGTGGCGGTGATGACCTTGCTGACCGCTTCAAAGGCCCGCTGGGCCTTGGTCATGTTGATCATCTCTTCGTCCAGCGAGACACCCGAGGCTGATTCGCGGAGCTGGTTGAGGTGGTCGGCGATCCCGACGTCCTGATCGGCGATGGCCTTCGACCGCTGGGCGGCGCTGCCAAAGCTGGTGACGATGCCCTGGAAGGTGGTCGCCGCGTCGTTGCCGGTCGACAGCGCGGTCCGTTCGGTGTTGATGATGGCCAGCAAATTTCGATTGTCGCCCGACGCGCCCGGGGCGGACGCCGCCGCCAGCAGCGAGGGGTTGGCCAGCAGGCCCGCGTCGACGGTGATGCTGGACGCCGCGCCGGCCGCGCTGGCGGCCACGGTGAACATCTGATGTCCGGTGGTCCCGTCGGCGGCGAAGCCGGCGCTGTGGATGGCGTTGATCGTGTTGCCCAGATCAAACGCCAGCGTGTCGATGCCGTTCTTGGCCGCGAGGACGGCGCCGTCGCGGGCGCTGATGGCGCCGCCCATGGCGCCGCCCACCGCCGTTCCGGGCAACGTCACGGGACCGCTGCCGTCGGTGCGGGTCAGCTGCAGGGCCAGGTGCCCGCCGTTGCTGGCGTCGGGTGTGACCGAGAGCGTGGCCGCCCGATCGTCGCTGACCAGCGTGGTGCCGCCGGGCAGGGCCATGGAGACGTCGCCCTTGTCGTTGGCCACCGGCACGGCGCCGGTCAGCTGGGTCAGCTTGTCTTGCAGCCGCTGACGCGCGTCCATGAGATCGTTGGGCTCGCCGCCGCTGGCGCGGGCGATGCGAATCTGCTTGTTCAGATCGGCCATGGCCGCCGCCGTCTGGTTGACGTCGTTGACGGTCCCCGCCAGCTTGGCGTCGACGCCGTTGCGGGTGTCCTCCAGGGCCTGCGCGGTGCGATTGAACGAACGGGTCAGCGTCTGCGCCGCGCTGACCGCCGCCTGACGCAGCCCGGGATCGTTTGGATTCTGGGAGGCGCCGCGCATGGCCGCATAAAATGCGCCCAGCGCCGAGGTCAGGCCGTCGCCGCCGTCGGGATCCAGCGCGGTCACCGCCCCCAGGGCGTCGCTCTCCGTCGACGAAAAACCCTTGCTGGAGATGGCGCCGGGCACCTGCCGCTCGAGGAACAGGTCGCGGGCCTGGGTGATCGACTGCAGCCCGACGCCGCGCCCGATGAAGGCGTTGCCGGCAAAATCGGTGGGCGTCAGCGCTTCCAGGTTGGCTGTCTGCCGGCTGTACCCGGGTGTGTTGACGTTGGCGATGTTCTGGCTGGCGGTCGCCGCCGCCGCGCGATGCGTCCCCAGGCTGGTGCTGGCCTGCGAGAGGATGGCGAGAAGGTCACCGGCCATGGCTACACCACCCTGCTGACAGTTCGGGATTGCCAGATGCCCGTCGACGAGCCCCGACGGGTGTAAGCCGTCGGCGTCGGGTTGAGGGCGCCCAGATAGGCCCGCACGTACGACAGCGCGCGCTGTCCCAGCAGTCGGTTCAGCTCGTCCAGTTCGGCCAGCGCGGCGGCCAGCGAGCGAATGCTGGCCAGGCCCTCTTCCAGATAGCTCGCTTGCTCGGGGAGATAGTCGCGCAGGGCGGCCACCGTCACCTCTTTCAACCCCAGCGCGGCGCCGGCGGCGCTCAGCGCGGCGCCCAGCTCTTCCTGCAGCCGTCGAACCTGGTCGTTGAATCCTGCTCTCAGCGTCGCCCGGTGCACCAGCCCGTCGACGTTCATGGTCCGGATCAGCGCGCGCTCTTGCCTCGCCCGCTCGACCTCGGCCTCCAGTGCCTTACAAATGTTGTCAACAACTGTGAGGGCGTGTTCGAGCTGGTTCATTTGCTCAGTGACCGATCATCTCCCGCAATTTTGCGTCAACCTCGGCCGCCTGCAGGATTTCATCTGCGACCTTGGACGGGTCGGGCTTAAACCCGCCCGAGCGCACTTGCTGCTCGATCTCTTTGAGTCGGTTCATGCGCGCAGAGCCGGCCGCCGCGCGGGCGGTCGCCACCGACGACTGAGCTTCCCGGGAAGCTCGAACATCCACCCTGTCTTTGGGGGGTGCTGCGACGGGTGCATCGCTGCCCGCGATGCGATCAACTGCGCCAACTGGTTTTGTGTCTGTGACTTTCATGGAGCCCCTCGACCATGCGGTTTAACCGCTATTTGGTCATCGACACGATCTCTGTATCTATTAAGAGCGCGGGTCGGGTCGACGGGGCGATCGTTCAGTCTGACTTCGAAGTGGAGGTGGGGGCCGGTGGCATGCCCGGTCATCCCGGCACGTCCGATGGCCTGCCCTTCGGCGACCTTTTCCCCTGGGGTCACCAGCAGTTCGGAGGCGTGGGCGTACAGGGTGGTGCGGCCGTTTCCGTGGTCGATTTCCACCGCGTTGCCGTATCCGCCGCGCTGCCCTGCGCTTTTCACGACGCCGCTTTCGGCCGCCAGGATGGGGCTGCCCTCGGGGGCGCGCAGGTCGATGCCGGTGTGGTACTTGGTCCCACCATCGACGGGATCGGTGCGGCGCCCGAAGGGGCTGGTGATCTCATCGGGGCGGCCCAGCGGATTGCCGAGGATATCCGGCAAGGCCAGGGCGTGGCCCGGGGCAGCGAGCGTGGTCTTGCCCGGCGCCGTCGGCGCTCCGGGATGTCCGGAGGTCGGCGTCGACATCTTCGCGGGCGTCTTGGCCACGGACGGCTCGCCGGCGTCTTTGTTCGACAGGGAATCTTCCAGCATGCGGGCCACGCCGATGCCGCCGCCCTTGGCCACGGCCTCGGCCAGGGTCTCGACGAACATGTCGGCGCGGATCTGCCCGCCGGCCACGTCGCCGGCCTTGAACGCCCCGCTCGACTGCAGCATCTGCCGCAGCATCATCGCCTCCATCTGCTGGTAGGCGTCGCTGGCGTCGCGAATGGGGCCGGCCATCAGATGACCTCCACGTCGGCGTCGATGGCGCCGGCCGCTTTCATCGCCTGCAGGATGGCGATCAGGTCGCGCGGGTTCGCGCCAAGAAGATTGAGGGCCTTGACCAGATCCTCGACGGTGGTGGTGGCCGGCAGCGCGACCACGGCTTTTTCCTTTTCCTTGGCGTCGACGGTGGCCTGCTTGGTCACCGCGGTGTTGCCCCGGCCCAGGGGATTCGGCTGGAAGACGTTGGTCGCCGCCGTCACCGAGATCGACAGCCCGCCGTGGGCGACCGCGACCGGATGGATGCGCACGCGCTCGCCGGCGACGACGGTGCCGGTCCGTTCACTGACCACGATGCGCGCCTTCTGATCGGCCTCGACCTCCAGCGCTTCCAGCTTGGTCATGAGATCTACGGTCTTGCCCTTGTAATCGGCGGGCACCTTGATCTCGATGGCGGCCGAATCGATGGCGTGGGCCACCTCGGCCTTCAGTTCCTTGTTGATGGCGTCGGCGACGCGGCTGGAGGTGGTGAAGTCAGGACGTTTGAGGCCCAGCACCAGCGGCGCCTTCTCCAGATTGCCCAGGACGGCGCGTTCGACGATGCCGCCGGCGGGCACGCTGCCCGACGTCGGCTGGTTCTTCTGCACCGACGTGCCGAACGCGGCGACGTCAAAGCCGCCCGCCTGGACCGAGCCCTGGGCCAGCACGTAAACCTGACCGTCAGGACCGGTGAGAGGCGTGATGAGCAGAACGCCGCCGGCCAGCGAACGGGCGTTGCCCATCGAGCTGACGTTGACGTCGATGCGCGTCCCGGGGCGGGTGAACGAGGGCAGCTTGGCCGTCACCATCACCGCCGCCACGTTGCGCACGCGGACCAGCTTGGGATCGATGCGGATGCCCAGGCGTCCCAGCATGCCGCTGATCGACTGGGCGGTGAAGAACACCGCTTCGGTGTCGCCGGTGCCGGCCAGGCCGACCACCAGGCCGTAACCGTACAGCGGGTTGTCGCGGGCGCCCTGCACCTCGACCAGCTCCTTGAGGCGCGTCGGCGCGGCCCAGGCACGCGCGGCGACCATCGCCAGGCTGATGAGGAGGAGCATGATACAGAGGCGTTTCATCGTCGCGCTTTCATCCCGTTCAAAACGGCCAGATCCAGCCAAAATAGCGCTGGAACCATCCCTGGCGCTGGTTGTCGGTCAGGACGCCGTTGCCCACGAACTCGATCTCGGCGTCGGCCACCATGGAGCTCTTCACGCTGTTTTCCTGATCGATGTCGATGGGGCGGACCACGCCCGAGATGTAAAAGTGTTGTTCCTCTGCGTTGACCAGGACCACGCGGTGCCCCTCGACGAACAGGTTTCCGTTGGGCAGCACCTTGCGCACCATGGCCGGCACGGTGGCGGTCAGGTACTCGCTGCGCCCCGACTGACCGTCGCCCTTGAAGTGGCTGGCGGACGAGCCGCCCAGGGAAGGATCGATCCCGGCGCTCTTCAGCTTGCTGAGCAGGCCCAGGAAGGCGGTTATCGACGCGGAGGAATCTGATTCGCGGGTGAGGTCGGTGTTGGCAGAGCGCTTGGCGTCGGCGACCTCTTCCACCTTGATGACGACCAGGTCGTTGACGCGCAGGGCGCGGGCGTCGGTGAACAGCATCGAGGCGGGGCGTCCGGGATGCCACAGGCTGCTCTCGGACTGCGGCTCGTCTTCCTTGCCGGCCTGCACGTCGGGGGAGTATTCGCGGCGTTTTGGCTGGTACTTGGCGATGTGCGTGGTGCCGCAGCCGGCGGCGGCCATGGCGGCCACCACGAACAGCCAGGTGACCGTGCGGGCGTAGGCGTATCCGCGCCGCATCTTCATTGCAACGTCACCAGTAAACGCCCGTCGACGAGATCACCTTCGACCCGACGGCCCGAGGGGAGAACGGCGCAGGAGCGTCCCCGCACGCAGGGGGTGGCGCGCCCGCTCTGCTCGACGGCCAGGCCGCCCATCATCACCACGACCTTGATCTGTTCGCCCAGGCGGGCGGTGGCCACGGTGACGGCGTCGGCTTCCACGACGGCGCCGGCGACCAGCGCGCGCGCGGCCACCGAACCGGTGGACAGCACCGCCGGTGCGCGGCCGGCAACGACCTCACGCGTCTCCATGGACACGGCGTCGGTGAATCCTTCGCCGGCGCGGATGGCGCGGCGGGTGACGGCCACGTCGGCGACCACGCGCACGCGGACCCAGGTCCAAGCCTCGCAGCGAGCGCCGCCGGCGCGCGTGCCCACCACCTTCACGGCCACGCGGCCCGAGCCGTCGACGGCGTGCGGGACGCTCACCTCGTGCGGCGCGCAGGCTCGTCCCGTCGGCTTTTCGTCGCTGGCGCTGTCCAGGCGCGCCCCGGGGACGCTGATGGCCTGCTGCAACGCCGCCACGATGGGCGCCGACGCCGGCTCGGCGCCGTCGGCCGGCCGCACCGTGAAGAAGGTGATCAGGCCGGCGGCGACAAGGAGAGTGATATGGACAATGGCGCGCATTATTTCTTCAACGGAGGTTCGTCAGTTTCTGCAGCATCTGGTCGGCGGTGGTGATCACCTTGGAGTTCATCTCGTAAGAGCGCTGGGTGGTGATCATGTCGATCATCTCTTCCACCGCCTTGACGTTGGCGCTCTCCAGGAATCCTTGCGACAGCGTCCCCATCCCCTGCTCGCCCGGCTTCTGGCGCAGCTCCTGGCCCGTGGCCGCCGTCGGCTGGAACAGGTTGTTGCCGATGGCCGACAGGGCGCCGGGGTTGGTGAACGTGGTCAGCTCCAGCTGCCCCAGCTCTTGCGGATCGGTGCGGCCCGGCAGCGACGCCAGGACGGTGCCGTCGGGGCGAATGGTGAGGTTGGCGGTCTCGGGCGGAATGGTGATCGACGGCTCGACGATCTCGCCGCTCTGGGTGACCAGGCGGCCGGTCTCGTCGACGCGCAGGTTTCCAGCGCGGGTGAAGGCCACGTCGCCGTTGGCGCGCTGGATGCGAAAGTAGCCCGGGCCGTCGATGGCCAGGTCGAACGGGTTCTGGGTGCCGATGCGATCGCCCTGCGCCATCGAGCGCGTGGTGGTGCCGGTGCGGACGCCCAGGCCGACCTGCAGCGGCGCCGGCTGACCGCCGCCCTGGGGACCGGCCGGCGTGGCGGCGATGATCGTCTCGGACAGCAGGTCCTGAAACTCGGCGCGCGTTCGCTTGAACCCCGTGGTGTTCACGTTCGCGAGGTTGTTCGCGATGGTGTCCATCTTCAATTGCTCCGCCTCCATTCCGGTGGCGGCGGTGTAAAGCGATCGCAACATCGTGTGCTCCTTGGTTCCCTTCTATTTCCCTAGCGAGACCTGCCGACTTCGTTCGCCTTGGCGTCAATCTGCCGATAGGTCTGTATGGCCTGCATGGCGCTCTCGAACTGCCGCTGGGCGTTGATGAGGGCGATGGTCGAATCGATGGGCGACACGTTCCCCATCTCCAGCTGGCCGGTGCTGACCTGACCTTCCACCTGGGCCGCCGTTCCGCCCGGGCCGGGCCCGTACAGCTGCGGGCCGACGCGGACGATGTTGCCCTGCAGCTGGAACAGGGCCAGGCGATCGATGACCGAACCGTCGGCGCGCACGTCGCCAGCTTCGTTGATGGTCAGGTTGGCGCCGGGGGCGGCGGTGATCTGCTTGCCCGTCACACCCATGACGGGGCGGCCGTCGCTGACCAGAACACCGTCAGGGTTCAGGGACAGGCGGCCGTTGCGGGTGAAGGCCGGCTTGCCGGATTGCGACGCCACCGAGAGGAAGGTCTCGCCGCCGGGAAGGATGTCGAGGGGGTTGTCGGTGGTGACCACCGCGCCCGGCGACATGTCGGTCCCTGTCGACACCACCGTCGCGAAGACCTTGTCGACCAGGCCGGGCCCCTTGTAAGGAGGGAGAAACGACTGGAAAGCCGGGCGGGTCGCCTTGTAGCCAGGCGTCTCGGCGTTGGCCAGGTTGTCGGCGATGGAGTCGAGCTGCTCGGCCCGTGCCGCGGCGGCGGCCATTCCTACATACATTCCATCAGCCACGTTTTTGTCCTCGGACCTAGGCAAAGCAAGGAGAGGGCCAACCGGAAGTGTCGGGTTTCTGACCGCCGCCGAGGGTCAATCGGCACAAAAGACCCGGCAAGAATTGCCCACCGGCAATCCCTGAAAATTTCGTCGCCGGGTCCTCAAGTCGGGGCACCACTGCGCCGAAGCTAAACTCATGCGCCCGAGGACCAGGCTGGATCCGGTCATCAAGCTGGAGGAGCAAAAGGAAGAGAAGCGGCTCTCCGAGCTGGCCGCTGCCGGTCGCCAGGTGAAGACCGCCGAGCAGGCGCTGGCCACGGCCAAGACGCTGGCCCACGCCGATCACCGCCGCCCCGCCAGCGCGATGGACTGGCAGCTGGCCGAACTGGCCCACGCCCGCGCCCTGGTTGACGTGCACAGCGCCGAGCGCGCCGTTCACCACGCGCACACCATCATCACCACGTCGCGCGAGGCCTATCGCCTGGTTCACTCCAAGGCCGAGGCGCTGCGCCGGGTGGCTGCCACGCGCGTCGAGGAGATCTTGCTGGAGCGCGCGAAGAACGAGAACAAAGAGCTGGACGAGCTGGCCATCCAGACGTTCAACGGCCGCTCTCGCGCCGCGTGATGTTCGCCGGCGCGATGATGTTCGCGCGGCGCCCGCACGACAATCGTCTGTCAGGTCGGTGACGCGTGGCCGCGCCTGCCTATCATCCTTCCGCTTCCGCTTCCGCTTCCGCCTCCACGATGGCCGACGCCGACCACCGCGCGTTCGCCGTCGCCCGCCAGCGCATCACCCTGTGCATGATCGTGCGCAACGAGGCGCCCCGCATTGCCCGCTGCCTGACGTCGGCCCTGCCCTGGGTGCAGGAGGCGGTGGTGGTGGACACCGGCTCCACCGACGGAACGGCCGCCCTGGCGGAGGCGCTGGGCGCCCGGGTCATTCATTTCGCCTGGTGCGCCGATTTCGCCAGGGCCAGGAATCATGCTGTCGAGAACGCCCGCACCCCCTGGGCGCTGGTGCTGGACGCCGACGAGGTCCTGGTGGTCGACGACGCCGACGCCTGGTCGCGCGCCGTGAGCCAGGAGCAGACGGCGGCGTTCTCGGTCGACTGCCACGACAAGCTGGACGACGGCGGCGTGGCGGTGGGGCCCATCCTGCGGCTGTTCCGGCGCGACCTGCCCGGGATGCGGTACCAGGGCGAGGTGCACGAGCAGATCACCGCGGTGGCCGAGCGCCGCTATAACACCGCCCACGCCCGCTTCCTGCACATCGATCACGACGGCCACACCGGCGCCATCATGCGCGAGCACGGCACGGTCGAGCGCAACCTGACGCTGGCGCGGGCCATGGTGGCCTCGCGCTCGAACGATCCGTTCGCGTGGTTCTGCCTGGGGCAGGCGCTGGAGGCCGCGCAGAGCGCGCCGCTGCGGGTGATCGAGGTCTATGAAAAGGCGCTGACGCTGTTCCTGAAGGACGTCGCCGCCACCAGCCGCGACGAGAGCTATCTGGCGGCGCTGTGGATCAACCTGACCCGCGCCGTGATGCGCACGGGCGATCGAAAGAAGGCCGATCAGCTGTCGGCGCGCGCCGTGGCGGAGTTTCCGACTGCCCCCGACCTGCGTTTCTTGCGCGGGCGTCTGCTGCTGGAGGACGGGCTGGCGGCAGCGGCGGTCGCCGAATTCGAGGCCTGCCTGACGCCGGCGGCGCGCACCTTCTTCATCCGCCAGGATCCGGGCGCCACGTCGTACGCGGCGGAGACCCAGCTGGGGATCTGTTACCTGCGCATGGGCCAGCTACCGGCAGCGGAGGAGAGCCTGCGCCGGGCGATGGCCAGCGCGCCCGACCATTACCTGCTGCCGCGGTTGATGCTGGGGATGCTGCTGATGACGCGGGCGGCGCCGGTGGAGGCAGAAAAGATCCTGCGCGTCGCCGTGATCAACCGGCCCGATAACGCGGACGCCCGGCTGCAGTGGGCGCGGGCGCTGCTGTCATTACAGCGCCGGCCAGAAGCCGAGGCGGCGCTGGAGCCGCTGAGGACCGACGTGCGCGCCGCGCAGCTGCTGGCGACCTAGCGGCGATCCCAGGCGCTCGGCGACTGTCCAGGCAAAGATTCGAGGGACCGGACTGCGTGTTAGACTGGTTTTCGTGCGCGATCGAGCCGGCCTTCCCCCCATGACCTCGCGTGTTGTTCGAACTGGGGATCCAGCTCCTCCCGATGACGATTGGCTGCATCACACCGTGGAGGAGAGAATCGCCGCGGTCTGGGAGTTGACGAAGCTCTGCTACGCCTGGAGCCACGAGAATCAAGATGAACCCCGACTTCAGCGATCTATTAGCCACGTTCAACGCTCACGGCGTTGAGTACCTGGTCGTGGGCGCCCACGCGCTGGCCGCCCACGGTCACGTCCGCGCCACGAAGGATCTCGACGTCTGGGTACACGCGACAGCCGAGAATGCTCCTCGGATTGTTCGCGCACTGACGTCTTTTGGCGCCCCCCTTCAGGACCTCTCTGAGAAGGATCTGGTCAATCCCGGGCTGATCTTCCAGATCGGCGTTCCTCCCGTTCGAATCGATATCATCACCAGCATCGACGGTGTGGATTTCTTGGCTGCTTGGCGCGACCGCGTGCAGACACGACTCGGGGAGATCTTTGTTCCCGTTCTTTCGCGTCACCACCTGATCGCCAACAAGAAAGCGTCCGGGCGCCTGCAAGATCTCGCCGATGTCGAACGTCTGGAAGAAATGGAACGCGGTCGACAGAAGTAACGATCGACGATTGTGTGGGCGGCGAGACCGCTCCGTTGCATCTTCGGGCCAGGTTTGGAATGTTTCGACCATCATGGCCGAACCGCTGGTCCAGCACGTCTCGGATACCGCGTTCCTGGTAGCCAACGCCCGGGCCGTCGAGACGGAGCGTCCGGCGCCCCTGTTTCGTGATCCGCTGGCGGCGCGCCTGGCCGGCGAAAAAGGAAGAGCCATCGGGGCGGCGTTTCCCGCCATGACGGGATGGACCGTCGTCATCCGCACCGTCATCATCGATGCGTTCGTCGCCGAGGCGATCGCGGGCGGCGTCGACCTGGTGGTGAATCTGGGGGCGGGCCTGGACACGCGGCCTTACCGGCTGGAGCTGCCGCAGGCGTTGCAGTGGATCGAGGTCGACTATCCGGACGTCATCGCGTTCAAGGAGCAGCGCCTGGCATCGGAGACGCCTCATTGCCGGCTGGAGCGGGTCGGTCTGGACCTGACCGCCGGCGCGGACCGGCGCGCACTGTTCGCCAAGCTGGCAGCGCGCGCCAATCGCATGCTGGTGCTGACCGAGGGCGTGGTGCCGTATCTCGACGAGGCGCAGGTCGCCGACCTGGCCGACGATCTGCGGGCGGTGCCACAGGTGGCGTCGTGGATCGTCGATTATCTGTCGCCCGAGAGCCACAAGTACCGCCAGCGAATGAAGGTCACCCGCCAGCTGACCCAGGCGCCGTTCAAGTTCCGACCGCCCGACTGGTTCGGCTTCTTCGCCAGGCACGGCTGGTGCGCGAAAGAGATTCGCTATCTGGTCGACGAGGGCAAGCGCCTGGGGCGGCGCCCTCTCCTTCCGCTCATGACCCGCCTGCTGCTAGCGACGCTTCTGCGTTTCGCCCCACCAGAGAAGCGAGACGCCTTCCGCAAGTTCGCCGCGTACGTGGTGCTGGAACCGGCGCCACGAAACGCCTAGAGCGCCAGACAGGCTCCTCGGACGGTGAAGGTCTTGG
>DATLVT010000698.1:0-3703 GCA_035577105.1 Polyangia bacterium | reverse complement strand
CCGACCGTCCCGGCCACGCGGTAGCAGTACACCAGCAGGCCGTCGAAGGTCCGGTAGCGAGTCGATTCGATGTCCATGGCCATGCCGTCGATCAACTCGTGCGCATGGCGCAGCGGGATCGCGTGCCGCCGCGCCACGCTGGCGAATCCGGCCAGCACGGGATCGCTGGGCCGCGTTCCGGCCGCCAGGCTGTTCAGTTCGAAGCGCAGGCGGCGCACGGCGGCGGCGCGCACCGCGGGGTCGCCCGGCAGATCCACCGCGTCGTCGCAGCGCCGGCACCAGGCGTACAGCGCGGCGGCATCGTCACGACACCAGGCCGGCAGCAGCCGCCCCGCCAGCGAGAAGCTCTTCGAGTGATGCGCCAGGATCTGGCGCGCCATCCCGGCCCGATCGGCGATCATGAGGCCAGCGCCTCCGCGGGCGTCAGGCCCAGATCCTCCAGCACCAGCCGGGTGGTGGCCTTGGCTGAATTGATCACGCCCGGCACGCCGGCGCCCGGGTGCGTCCCGGCGCCGACGATGTACAGGCCGGGAATCTTCGGGTCGCGGTTGTGCGGACGAAAATAGGCGCTTTGCCCCAGGCGCGGCGCCACCGAGAAGGCCGAGCCCTGAAAGGCGTTCAGCTGATCGCGAAAGTCGATCGGTGAAAAGACACGCTTGACCACGATCTCGCGCCGCAGCCCCGGCAGCACCGTCTCCAGCGATGCTAGGATGCGCTCCGCGTAAGCCGGGCTCTCGGTTCGCCAGTCGATGTGGGCGGAGCCGAGGTGGGGCACCGGCGCCAGGACATAGAAGGACTCGCACCCCGCGGGGGCCAGGCTGGGATCGGTGACCGTCGGCTGGTGCAGGTACAGGCTGAAATCAGGCGGCAGCGTCGGGCCGTGAAAGATCTCGCGCAGCATCTGCTCATAGCGCGGCCCGAACAGCACGGTGTGGTGGGCCGTGCCGGGATACTTCCGCCGCGTGCCGAAATAGATGACGAAGAGGGACATCGACCAGTGCATGCGTTCCAGGCGCGCTCGTTGATCGTCCGCGCCCGGCGTCCCCCGGTACAGCCGGTCATAGGTATGGTGCAGATCGGCGTTCGAGATGACGCCGTCGAAGACCTCTTCCGCGCCATCGGTGACCACGACGTGAACCGTCCGGGACCGCCGCGTCTCCAGGCGCACGCGCCTCACCGGCGTGGCCAGGCGCAGCTGGCCGCCCAGCCGCCGGTACAGATCAACCAGCCCCTGCACCAGCGCCCCGGTGCCGCCGCGCGGGAAGAAGACGCCCCACTTGCGCTCGAGAAAAGGGATCAGCGTATAGATCGCGCTGGTCTCGAAGGGATTGCCGCCGATCAGCAGCGCGTGAAAGGACAGCGCCTGGCGCAGCCTGTCGTCCTTGACGAATCGGCTCACGGCGCCGTAGACGGACCGGTCGGCGCGCAGCCGCGCCAGCTGGGGCGCCACCCGCACCATGTCGACGAAGCGCGGGAAGGCCGCGTCCACCAGCTTTTCGTAACCGGCGGCGAAGACCTGACGGCTGTAATCCATGAATCGCTCGAAACCTTCGGCGTCGGCGGGGGCCAGCGCCTGGATCTGGGCGCGCATCGACGCGGGGCTGCCGCCGTAATCAAAGCGCGTGCCGTCCGGCCACTGCAGTCGATAGAACGGCCGCACCGGATCCAGCGTCACGTGAGCGCGCATGTCCTCGCCCGCCAGGGCGAAGAGGTCTTCCAGGCAATGCGGCGCCGTGATGACGGTGGGCCCGGCGTCGAAGGTGAAGCCCTGGTCCCGGTAGACATAGGCGCGCCCGCCGGCCTGATCGCGGGCCTCGTACATCACCGTGTCCACGCCGGCGGCCTGCAGCCGGATGCCGGCCGCCAACCCACCAAAGCCGCTGCCCACCACCGCCACCCTGTTCTCAACCATAGGAGGCCTCCAGCCGTTGAATCTCCGCGGACAACAACGTCAGCTCGGTTCGATCACCGACGCTGGCCCGCAGATCAGCGAGGGCGGCGTGCAGATAGCGGGCAGCCTGCTGGCGTCCCTTGAGACCGACCGCCATCCGCAACGTCGCCGCCAGCGCCCGGGCGCGCGTCCCGTCGCGGTCCTCACCGCTGGCCAGCGCGACCGCGCTGGCTTGCATCTGCTCGAACGTCGCCGCGTCCAGATCCGGCTCCGCGGCCGCCAGCGCCCACCGCCAGGTGGGTCGACCGTTGCGCAGATCCTCCAGCGCCTTCGAATCGACCGCCTCGGCAGCCTGGGAGGCCGGCGCGGTGAGGTTTCCGAAATCGTCCAGCATCTGCAGGCCCAGCCCCAGCCGCCGGCCGAACCGCGCCAGCGCGGCGACCCGCCCTTCTGACGTCTGGGCGGCCAGCGCGCCCATCCGCGCGGCCAGCTCCATCAGCATCCCCGTCTTCAACATCGTGCTGGTGGCGACGGTGCGATACATCCACGCGCGCGGAATCCGTCCCACCGGCGTTGACAGATCCAGCGCTTGCCCGAGGTGACAGTGATAAAGCGCGTCGCCGTAGGCGCGACGGAGCTGGTCAGCCACCGCTGGATCGGGCGCGGCCTGATCGATCAGGGTCATGGCCCAGAAGTACATCCAGTTGCCGGCGTTCAGCGCGCGCGGCAGGCCATGGACGACGTGCAGGCAGGGCGCCCCTCGTCTCTGCAGCGAATCGTCCTCGATGTCGTCGACGATCAGGCTCCCCGCGTGGACGATCTCAACGATCGCGGACAGCTGCGCCGGGATGGGGCCCGCGCCATCGGCCAGGGACCAGGCCAGCTGGCACAGCCGCGCCCGGAATTGCCGGCTGGGGCGGTCCAGAATGTCGCGCGCCACGACGCCCACGGCGCGGTCCCACATCACCGGCAGCAGCGCGGGCGCCTGTTGCGGCTCCGGCCAGTCTTCGGGATGGGCGACGGTCAACAGCCGGATCGGGGACAAGGCCTCGTCGACCAGGCTGTCCATGGTGAAATCGAAGGCGGTACGTCGTTGCGGGCGCGTGCTCATGTTTCCTCCCGTTTCGGATTCACCAGGCTCTTCCATGAAAAGCCGCCGGGCGGACGCCCCAGCAGCATCCGCGCGCGATCCCACCAGGTGCTGCGCGAGGCGTAAAAGCGCGCGATGGTCGGCTGGGGCAGCCGGTAGAAACGTTCCAGCGCCGTCCACCGCTGGGCGCCGGGCATGGCCTGGAACATCAGCCGGTTCAGCAACAGGCCGAAACGCCGCTGAGGCTCCAGCTGACGCGAGACCGCCGCCACCGCCGCAAGGGTCTCCTGGCGCGTGCGCGCCCCGGCCACCGCCAGCGCGACGCGCGCGGCGATGGGCAGCGAATAGCCGGTCACCGGATGAAAGAATCCGCCGCGGTACCCGACGGCGATCGGCCCGGCCCCGTGCTTGCGGCCGACGTGCAGTGACGACCGCAGCGGCAGCGGCAACACGCCGGTCTCTCGACGCAAGATGCGGCGGATCTTGGCGCCGTGAGCCCTGGCATAGGCCAGCACCCGCTGATCGATGGCGTCGCCGTCGAACAGGGGACTGCGGCTGTACATGGTGTCCTCGACCAGCACGCGGCGGCGCAACAGGGGCAAGACGTAGATGAAGCGATAGCCGTCCAGCTGGGCGACCGTGGCGTCCATCAGCAGCGGCTGCGCCCACGGTCCATCCGCCGCCAGCTCGAGCTCCAGGCCGACGAACTTCTGAAATCCTGT
>DATLVT010000697.1:0-7252 GCA_035577105.1 Polyangia bacterium | reverse complement strand
GCTGGCATCGACGGCCGGTGTTCTGGGCTGCTGTGGGCGTTTGACCCCCAACGGCCGAAGGCGCTACCATTTCTTTGATCAGCCGGTTTTCCCCGGCGGATCGGGAGGTCGCGCATGGAGAAGATCCGGGTGGATGTGAGCTCGCCAGCGGTGGAGATGGTCCAGTTGAAAGAGCGGCACGGAGCGATCGAGAAGAGGTTGGCGGAGCTGGATCGGCATTTGTCGTTAACCCCGGAGGAACAAGTCGAGCGCGCGCAGCTGAAGAAGGAAAAGCTGCGCACCAAGGATCGACTGGTGGCCCTGGCAGCACATCCTGGCGGGTCACCCGCAGGCGCTCCCGGTGATCCATTGCCGGCCTGACCGAGATGGAAACCGACGCCGCGCTGGCCGAAAGGCTGCGGCTGGAGAACCTTCGACGTTCCGGGATCCGTGTGGATCCCGAAGGGCGCTTCATCCACGAAGGCCAGCCGGTCCTTCACGAAGGCCTGCGACGCGCCCTGTTTCGCTGGCTGGATCGTCTGCCTGACGGCCAGTACATCCTGCGACTTGACGACAAGCGATACGCCTTCATCGACGTCGACGACACCCCGCTGGTGGTGGGGGCGCTGCGGTTCACCGACGACGATCGCGTCACGCTGGCTCTCTCCGACGGAGCGGCGGAAGATCTGGACCCGGCGACGCTGACCATCGACCAGAAGGGCACGCTTCGCTGCATGGTGCGGGGCGGGCGCCTGGAAGCGCGGCTGAGCACGTCGGCGGCGGCGACACTGTCGGACCGCATCACCGAAACGGCGTCGGGGCCGATGCTGCGGCTGGGCGGGCGGTCGTTGGTGATCAGGGACCGCACCGGGGCGGTTGTAGAGATGGTGGAGGGCGGCTGTACGTGAGGTGAGGCTCCATTCGCTTCGTCGCGGGGGCGGGAGCGGTGGGGTTCCCTCCCGTGCTCAAACACCGAACGGCGCGCGCGCCTTATGGGTTTGCTTGGAGTTGCGCTGTACTGCGCGCCTGCGAACTGCGCGCGGGAGGGAACCCCACCGCTCCCGCCTTCCTGGTGACTACGTTCACTGCGCATGGGTTTCGCCCGAAAAAAAAAGAGACCACAAGTGATGTACCGACTGCTCCTCGACTCTCTTCAGCAAATCGACGAGCAGTCGGTACCCCACTTGTGTCCTTCCGCTCTTCCCCGGCCGGCAGGCTCGGGGTCCGGCCTGACGGACGGTCCAGGGGCACCGTGAACGTAGTCATTGCGGCGGCGGCAGGGGTGGGGTTCCCTCCCGCGCGCAGTTCGCAGGCGCGCAGTACGTCGCAACTCCAAGCAAACCCATAAGGCGCGCGCGCCGTCCGGTGTTTGAGCACGGGAGGGAACCCCACCCCTGCCGCCCCCTCGACGGAGCGAATGGTGCCCCGCTCCTCTACCGGAGCATCCTCAACCCAGCGCGAGCCGCTTCCGGAAGTCCGCCACCGTCGACGCCAGCCCCTCTTCCAGGCTGACCTTCGGTGCCCAGTTGTTGAGGTACTTCTGGGCGCGGCTGATGTCCGGCTTGCGGCGCGTGGGATCGTCCTTGGGCAGCGGGGCGTGGATGATCTCCGCCGTCGACCCGGCCAGGCGCCTGACCAGCTCCGCCAGCTCGAACACGGTCGTCTCGCGCGGGTTGCCCAGGTTCACCGGATCGACGCCGTGGTTGCTGGCCATGAGGCGCGTGAAGCCCTCGATAAGATCGGTCGCGTAGCAGAACGACCGCGTCTGCTGGCCTTCCCCGTAGACGGTGATGGGCTGGTTGCGCAGCGCCTGCACGGCGAAATTGGAGACGACGCGGCCGTCGTTCTCGTGCATGCGCGGGCCGTAGGTGTTGAAGATGCGCGCGATGCGAACCTCGACGCCGTACTGGGTGGCGTAGGAGACGGCCAGGGCTTCGGCGCAGCGCTTGCCTTCGTCGTAACAGGCGCGCGGCCCGATGGGATTGACGTTGCCCCAGTAGGTCTCGCGCTGGGGATGCTCGACCGGATCGCCGTAAATTTCGGAGGTCGACGCGATCATGATGCGGGCCTTGGCCTCGCGGGCCAGGTCCAGCAGGTTCAGCGTCCCCTCGACGGCGGTGCGAATGGTGCGTACCGGGTTGCGCTGATAGTGAATGGGCGAGGCGGGACAGGCCAGGTGGTAGACCTCGTCGACCTCCATGGTCAGCGGCGTGGTCACGTCGTGGCGGAACAGCTCGAAGCGGTGGTTGTCCAGCAGATGTTCGACGTTGGTGCGCGTGCCCGTGAAGAAGTTGTCCAGGCAGACCACTTCGTGTCCGTCCTTGAGCAGGCGCTCGCAAAGGTGCGACCCCAGAAAGCCTGACCCGCCCGTGACCAAGATCCGTCGGCGTGACATGTCGGCTCCATGGATACACGGACCGGCCCGCTTTTGCAAAACGGTCCGGCCAGATTCAGGGATCATCTACACTTGTCTCGCCTCACCGGCGAATGAAGGCGGAACCTGTGTTACGATTTCTGTCCAGGAGGCACGAATGCCGTCAGATGCGGATTCCCGAGGCCCCTTTCCAATCGACGGCGAGCGTCGAACGGGCCCGCGCATCCCGCTTGAAATGTGGGTGGAAGAGACGACCGATCACGAGCGGTACTATCGCCGCGCCGGGGATCTGTCGCGGGGCGGATTGCGCCTGGACCACACCATCCCGCTGCCGGTCGGCACGGTCGTCAACCTGACGTTCACGCTGCCCGGCGATTCGTCGCCGGTGACGATCATCGGCGAAATCGTCTCGAACGCCGGGCCGGAGATCCTGCGCATGGGGGTGAAGTTCCTGAACCCCAGTGAGGCCGCCCGGGAGAAGATCGACGCATATTTGGCGCGCGTCGGCGTATCGGTTTAAGACAGACGTCTGATGGTGAACGCCACCCGATCGGCGCGGACGGTCTTGCTAGCGCTGGTCGGTCTGCCCGCCGCGGCGATGGCCACCACGCCGCCCGCGCGGATTGCCGGCCCGCCGATGCAAACGCCGGGGCGCACGTTGCACCCGGCGGAAGGGTATTACGACGATTCGTTCTCGCTGGACGCCAGCGGCAAGCGCCTGGCGGTGATCCGGACTGACAGCGCGTCGTTTTCAAAGGTGGAGCTGTTCGATCTGAGCGGCGGCGCCGGCCAGCCAGAGAACACCATCGACCTTGGCAAGAGCGACCAGGTCCCGGAGAGCATCGAGGTCCTCCCCGACGGCAAGAGCGTCTTGCTGGTGGTGCGCGACACCATCACCGACAAGCTGTGGGCGTCGGTGATCGATCAGACCGGACGTCTGGTGGCCAAGACGCCGCTGCAGGCCGCGTTCGGACGCGCCGAGATCAGCAACGGCAAGGGCGGCGCTGAACCGGCGCTGGTGGGGCTGGAAAAACGCAGCGGCGGCCCCGCTGTGCTGGGGGGCGACACCGATTACAGCGTGGCCGCCTACCGCCTGGCCAACCTGAGCCCCATCGGAAAGCCGCACAGCTATCGCGTGGGCGCCGGCAAGGATCTCAAAGGAACGGACATCAGCGTGGTCGGTTTTTACGACGGGTTCACGCACATCCTGGGCCAGCGCGCCGGCAACTACGACAAGAAGCAGGACTTCCGCCGCCCCAGCCGCATGGTGGTGTTCGACACCCTGGCCGGCAAGGTCGCCTCGGAGAGCGAGATCGACGACGTCTATGCCTGGACCCGCACCGCCAAGCTGCGCGCCGAGCAGCCCAACCGCACCGCCTTTGCCCAGGTGAATCAAGAGCACGACGGGCTGGAGGTCATCGATCCCAAGGGGAACAAGGTGCCGGTGGCCCTGGCCGTCCCTTTTCGTCTTTACGACGCGACGACGCTGAAGGATCAGGAGGGGCCGGAAAAATCCACGGTCTACGTCAGCATCGCCGTCGACCCGGTGAATCCGGACGCCATCGCCCGCAAGAAGACCGACATGCCGGCGCTGGATCTGTACGGCGTGGATCTCGACAGCCGCAAGACGCGCCACCGCGTGCGCTTCTTGATGGCGCGCCCGGTTCTGTGGAAGGCGGGGGCCGGCAAGCTGATCGTGCTCAAGCGGTTCAAGAGCTTCCCGCGGGGCGGCGATGAACTGGACATCTACGACCTCCCCTGACGCCATGAGGGTGCCGGCGCCACGCCGACGGTCGTCGCCGGCCGCGACGCTGCTGGTGGTGGCGATGAGCGCCCTGGCCGCAACGACCAGCGCCGGCTGTCGCGCGGTGCGCGGGCGAAAGATGATCCAGGACGCCAACGAGCTGTACCGGCGCGGCCGGTACCAGGAGGCGGTGGCGCTGTTCGATCAGGCGGAAAAGCTGGTTCCCGAGCTGCCGGTGCTGTGGCTGAACAAGGGATACACCTGCCGCCAGCTGGTGATCCCCGGCGCGGCCCGGGCCGAAAATCGCCAGGCGGCGGCCTGCGCCCTGGACGCCTTTGCCAAACTGAAAGAGCTGCGCCCGGGTGATCCTCGCGGCGAGCAGCTCTTCGTGCAGACGCTGTTCGACACCGACGACCTGCCAGCGCTGGAGCGCCTGTTCTTCAGCCGCGCCCAGCAACACCCCGACGATCTGGACGCCGTGCGCGGCCTGCAGCAGGTCTATTACAAGAGCGGCAGATGGCCGGCGGCGCTGGAGTGGTCGCGCAAGGCGGCGGCGCTGCGCCCGCACGACGCCGAGGCCCAGTACGCCGTGGGCACGCTGGTCTGGCAGGTGCTGTCCAGCCACGGCGGCGGCGCCGAGATGGTCTCGTTCGATCCGCGGCCGAAGGTCGTCGACGACGAGGAGGACCCGCCCGCCCCGGTGGTGTCCTCCAGGCGGGGTCGCAAGAACAAAGACAAGGACAGGGGCGAGGACCAGCCGCCGGGGCCGCGCCTGCCGACCCCGCCCCCTTCCGCGGCCGGCGACGTCACCGGCCCGGCGCGCGCCGCGCTGGCCGACGAAGGCATCGCCTATCTGGAGAAGGCGGTCGCCTTGCGGCCGCGTTTCGGCGAGGCGATGACCTACCTGGGCCTTCTGGAACGCCAGAAGTCCTTCGCCTACTTCGCCGAGCCGGAGAAATGGCAAGCCGCCGTCGACCAGTCGCGAAAGTGGCAGGAAAAAGCGGCGGCCGCCCGGTCGGGAGGGAAACCGTAACCCGTGGCCTTCGAGGCGTTCCTCACCCAGGACCGGGTCAAGCCGACGCGCCGGCGGCGGCTGACGTACACGCTGTCGCTGCTGGTGCACGGCGCGCTGGTGGCGGTCGGGGTGGCCTATTCGTTCTGGCACGTGGAGGAGCTGTCACCGCCCACCGTGCGCGTGACGTTCCTGGCCGCCATGCCGCCCCCGCCACCACCCCCGCCGCCGGCGGGCGGTGGCGCTGCGCCGAAGAAGAAGGCGCAGCCCAGACCCAAACCGACCGTGACGCCGACGCTGGTGCAGCCGAAGGCGACGCTGGTGCAACCGAAAGAAAAGCCGGTCGAGGAGAAGAAGGACCCACCCAAGATCGAACCGAAGAAAGTCGACGACGATGACGAGGCGGCCCTGCCCGGCGGCACCATCGGCGGAACCAAGGGCGGCACCATCGGGGGGACCATCGGCGGCACCATCGGCGGCACCGTCGGAGGAACGGTGGGCGGCAACGTCGACGCGCCGGTGGCGCCGAAGATCGTGGCGCCGAACGTGGGCGCCCAGCAGAAGCTGTCGGGCAACGACCCGGACTTCCCGGCGACGCTGCGCAAGCCGGGCATCGTCTATGTGGTCATGGCCAAGATCTTCGTCAGCAGGAGCGGCTCCGTCGACAACGTCATCATCATGAAGAAGGCCGATCCGTTGCTGGACGCGAACGTGGTCAGCGCGGTGAAGAGCTGGCGGTACAGCCCGCTGCTGGTCAACAACACGCCCGTGCCGTTCAGTTACATCGGGCGGTTCGAATTCAAATTGTAGCTTGAGGGGAGGAACGATCGATGGATTTCACGCTGGTTGGTCTGTGGCACGAGATGGGGCCCATCGCCCGCGCGGTGGTCATGGTCCTCTTGGTCATGTCGATGTACTCCCTGGGCATCACCGTGGAGCGGCTGATGACCTTCCGGCGCGGCAAGGCGCTGTCGCGCGCCTATATCGCCGCGCTGGCGCCGATGGTGGGCGCCGTGGGGCGCCTGCGCGAGGCGCTGGGCCTGGACCAGAAATTTCCCGGCAGCCCGGTGGCACGGGTCATCGGCGCCGGCGTGAAGGAATACGCGCGCGCCGCCACCGCCCACAGTCAGCGACGGTCGCCTGTCCCGGCGGGCGGCTTTGACATCCCCGAGGCCGTCAACCGCACCATGGAGCGGGTCAAGGAACGAGAGCTGGCCGGCCTGCGCCGAGGCCTGCCCGTGCTGGCCACGGTGGCGTCGTCGGCGCCCTTCGTCGGGCTATTCGGCACCGTCGGCGGCATCATCACCGCCTTTCAGAAACTGGCCGATCCCACCAAGGGGGGCGGAGGGATCGGGACGGTGTCGGCCGGCATCGCCGAGGCCCTTATCACCACCGCCGTGGGGCTGGCGGTGGCCATCATCTCGGTCTGGTTCTACAACTACTTCACGAACAAGGTCGACGACTTGACCCTGGACATCGATGAGACCGCCTCCGAGCTGGTCGACGCCGTCATTCGCGAGACCGACGGCCCGGGCGCGGAGGCCGCGGCGGGATGAACCGACCGCCGGGCCGGCGCCGCCGCCTGTCGACCAAGCGTCACCCCAAGGGGCTGGTGCGCGCCGACATCAACGTCACGCCGCTGGTCGACGTGGTCCTGGTGCTGCTGATCATCTTCATGGTGGTGACGCCGATGATCGCCCGCGGCGTCAGCGTCCAGCTTCCCATCACCGCTAACCACGACAAGAAGAACGACGACAACAAGGACATCATCGTCTCCATCAACCAGGCCGGCGACGTCTACGTCAACGCCGACAAGATCGCCGCCGACCGGCTGACCGCCGCCGTCGAGGCCGAGCGCCGCCGCACCCCGGACAAGGGTGTCTTTCTGAAGGCCGACCACCGCATCGACTATGGCCGGGCCCGCGCCGCCATGCAGGCCATCCACCGGGCCGGCGTCGAGGACGTGCAGCTGGGCACCGACGAAAAGCGACAGGAGGTGCCGTAACCCATGGCCATGAACGTCGGCAGTGGCCGCAAGGGGGCGCCTTCCGCGGACATCAACGTCACGCCGCTCATCGACATCGTCCTGGTGCTGCTGATCATTTTCATGGTGCTCACGCCGGTCATGCTCAAGGAGCTGGTG
>DATLVT010000696.1:0-8605 GCA_035577105.1 Polyangia bacterium | reverse complement strand
GCGGTGGCCCTCACCCGCCGGTGGCAAAAGGATTGATCAGAGGACCGTCACCACGCCTGACACGGCCCGCATCCGCGCGAACAGCTCCAGAACATCGGAGGCCGACTGACACTGAACCCGCAACCGGTGACTGATGTACTTGCCCTGGGCGGAAGGGATCATCTGGTGATCGTCCTGCAGCAGCTTGCCTGCCCGTCCATCCTCGGCGGCCTTGCGGATCGCAGCGGTGATGCCGTCGTCGCCGAGGGCGATCACCGACAGAGAAAACGCGCCGGGGAAGACATGGTTCGCTTCCAGAAGAGCAATGGCCCGCTGGCGGGCCTCGTCGTCGGTGGCGCTCAACGGCTCAACGCGAGGAGAAGCACCGGTGTCCGGGCGCCCCCGCCGGACGGACCATGGCGGCCATCGACTGTGCAGGCGGCAACGGCCGGTCAGTGCGCAGAACTTGAACCGGCAGGATGACCCGGATCGACTCGGGAACCGGTTCGAAGAACCATTTCGAGATCACCTCCGACATGCAGCTCTCGACCGGGCAATCATGGGTGTAGGTCGAGCGCGCGATCCAGTTCGATCGGATCTCGCCCGACTTGTCCAGGGCGACGCCCACGCCGACGTATCCCGGGCGCTGGCACTTCATCGGCAGCACGTCGAAGCACTGGTGCAGCGACCGAGCCTGCAGCTGCGCCTGCTGACGCAGCAGCTTCTCCACCTCCCAGGGCGTGGCGTTGGCCGGCACCGACGAGCGCATGTCCGCTTCGGTGACGACGTTGCCGCCGGGCATTCCGCAGAACAGGCTGGCCACCGCCGCCAGCTGCAGCGCCAGCATGGTGGGACGAATCACCGGCTTGAAGGCGCCTGCCTCGGTGGTGACGGGACCGGTCCGGCGCTCGCTGACCGAGACCACGAATCGGGTCGCGTCCAGATCGATCTCGGCACGCGCCCCGGCGCCCAGCGGCACGCGCGTCGACCGTCCGGAATGAACCAGACTTTCCAGAGCGACCGGCGACCGGCCACCGAAAAGCAGACCGGACATTCCCGGCACGACCGTGAGGCCCACGCCGCCGCTGCCCCCCTGCACCAGATCGACGGTGGTCGAGGCGAAGGCATCGTCATCGATGCCCGCCCCCACGACGTACCGCTGGGCCCGAGAGCGCGCGCGGTGCCACGCCAGAGCTGTGGACACGGTAGCAACGGCGGCCCAAAGCGCGATATAGAAGGGCGCGTTCACCACCCGATGAAAGACGACGTGCAGGGCCGTGATCGCGGTAAAACCGGCGGCAAAGGCAGCCAGGGCAAAACCGGCCGCGATCGCGCCGGCGCGCCATTCGCGGCGGCGGGAGAGCGTCTTGACCGAGGCGACCTGACCGTTAACGACCTGCGCAATTTCAACGAAATAGTTCACGCCTCGTCTCCTTCTTGCCGCGTCATCCGCCAGTTTACGCTTCAAGCATGCTGACGAAAGCGCACAAATCAATGAAGTCAGCTCCCGACAACCGTCCGGGGTGCAAAAATTACTTCGCACCCCGCAGACAACGGAAGATGTGACCGGTTCCACAGGTTTTGCGCTGCGGGCTCGACGGAGTTTCGCGAAATGTTAACAAAGAGAAACATTTGAGTGCCTTTCCAGGTGCGTACGGCGCTTCGCGCGGGCTGCCTTGCATCAAAATCGAGATTAAACAATATCAACCACTTACAACGAAGCCGAGCTTGGCACATCCCGTGCTCATAGTCGGCGCGACCTTCTGGGAGGAGGGTTTCGAATGCCTCAACTGATTACCCAAACAGTGCCCGGCCGCAATGGCGTCCCTGGAGCGGCACCCAACCGTGAGAAGGCTCTCAAGATCCTTTCCAAGTCGATCTACAAAGAGCTTCGGCAGAATGGATACGAACCGAAAATGATCGTCGCGCTGGCGACCGAGCTGATCAGCTTGGTCACGTCCGATATCAAGGACGACAGCGAGCTGGCTTAAGACTCTTTCGTAGCCTTTTTCCGCGCGCATCGACGCGATATCCCTGCGGAAATTTTCCTGGCTTTTCGTTTTTTCTTCGAGCATTCTCTGCGCGCCCCGACCAGGGCGCGCTTTTTTTTGTCCTGACATTTTCTGTTTCCCCCTCGTCTCCGTTTTCGCTGTCGGAGCGTTTCATCCCATGCCGATCAAAACCATTTCCGAGCTGGACATCTCCGGTCGCCGTCTTTTCATCCGGGTCGACTTCAACGTCCCCTTGACCCCCGCCGGTGGCGTCGCCGACGACACCCGCATCCGCGAAAGCCTCCCCACCATCCGCTACGCCATGGAGAAGGGCGCGCGCACCGTGCTGGCGTCGCACCTGGGACGGCCCAAAGGCAAACCGGATCCCAAGTATTCATTGTTGCCGGTGGCCGCTCGCCTGGCTGAGCTGCTGTCCGTCGAGGTCACGCTGACCGACGAACCGGTGGGCGACGGCGCCCGCAAGGTCGTCGCCGACGTGCGCAATGGCGGCGTGGCGCTGCTGGAAAATCTTCGCTTCACCGAGGCCGAGGAGGCCAACGACGAGACGTACGCCCGCGCCCTGGCCAGCTATGCCGACGTCTATGTGAACGACGCCTTCGGCACCGCGCACCGGGCGCACGCCTCGACGGTGGGAATCACCAAGTTCGTCTCCGACAAAGGCATGGGCCTGCTGATGGAGCGCGAGGTGAAGTTCCTGGGCAAGCTGCTGGGCGACGTCGATCGCCCCTTCCTCGCCATCATCGGCGGCGCCAAGGTGTCCGACAAGATTGGCGTGCTGGAGAATCTCCTGTCGCGGGTGAACCAGCTGCTGATCGGCGGCGCCATGGCCAACACGTTCTTGAAGGCCAAGGGCGGACGACTGGGCCGCTCCCTGGTCGAGGAGGACAAGCTGGCGCTGGCCCGTTCCTTCCTGAAGAAGGCGGAGCTCGCCAACGTCGACGTGCTGCTGCCCCGCGACGCCGTCGCCGCGGCCGGCATCAAGGCCGAATCGGGCCGGGTCGTGTCGGCCAGCGAGGTCCCGGAAGATCTGGCGGCCCTGGACATCGGTCCGGAGACGGCGCGCGGTTTCAGCGACGCCATCGCCCGCGCCCAGACCATCTTCTGGAATGGACCCATGGGCGTGTTCGAGTCCGAACCGTTCGCGGCCGGCACGCTGGCGGTGGCCAACGCCGTCGCCGCGAACACCCGGGCACTGTCCGTCGTGGGCGGCGGTGATTCCGTGGCGGCGGTGCACAAGGCCGGGGTCGCCGACAAGATCACGCATATCTCCACGGGCGGCGGCGCCTCGCTGGAGTTTCTGGAGGGCAAGAAGCTGCCCGGCCTGGCCGCGCTGGAGAGCTAGGCCAGCCATGGGATCGGGTCCGGGTACCAAGACACGCCGTCCGTTCTTTTGCGGCAACTGGAAGCTTTTCGGCACGGTCACCGAATCGGTTTCGCTGGCGAGCGAGGTGCGTAACGGCGTCGCCACCCTGCGCGATGTCGACGTGGTGGTGGCCCCGAGTTTTGCCGCCATTCACCCGGTGGCCCGCCGTCTGGAAGGCGGACCGGTGGCGGTCGCCGGGCAGAACTGTTTCTGGGAGGACAAGGGCGCCTTCACCGGCGAGGTGTCGGCGCCGCAGCTGGTGGACGCCGGCTGCAAGTTCGTCATCCTGGGGCACTCGGAGCGCCGTCAGCTGATGGGCGAGATGGACGCCGCCGTGAACTTGAAATCCAAGGCCGCCCTGCGCGCCGGCCTGTCGCCGATCATCTGTGTCGGAGAGACGTTGGCCGAACGTGACGCCGGCGAGACGCTGGGGCGTATCGGCGCGCAGCTCGACGCTGCCCTGGCTGACCTGACCGCCGCCGATCTGGCGCGGTCGATCGTGGCTTACGAACCGGTCTGGGCCATCGGTACTGGACGGACCGCCAGCGCGGCGCAGGCGCAGGAGGTGCATCGTTTCATTCGCACCCGGCTGGCGGCGCGATTTCCCGACGTGGCGCCCACGGTCCGCATTCTTTACGGCGGCAGCGTCAAACCGGACAACATCAAGGCTCTGATGGCGGAAGAGGACGTCGACGGCGGGTTAGTCGGCGGCGCTTCTCTGATCGCCGAATCGTTCATCCGCATCGTCAAGGAAGGATCCGCGTCATGGTGACGTTTCTGACAGTGTTACACGTGGTGGTCTGCCTGTTTTTGATCCTGGTCGTGCTGTTGCAAGCCGGTAAGGGCGGCGGCATGGGGATCGCCTTCGGTGGCGGCGGCAGCCAGACCGTCTTTGGCTCGTCGGGCGCCGGCAATTTCCTCACCCGGCTGACGTCAATCACCGCGGTCGTCTTCCTGGTCACGTCGCTGGGCCTGGCCCACTACGCCAGCCAGCAAGATTCACGTCGCCTGCAGCAACTGGCCGAGCGCAAGAGCGCCGAGAAGAAGGCGGAAGACGAGCGCGCCGCCAAGCTGAAGGCAGACCTGGACAAGGCGCGAACCACCATCGAGCAGACCACTGGAGCGGGCGGTGCAGCGGCGACCGCGCCGGCAGCCCCGGCGGCGCCGTCCACCAGCGGAGCGCCCGCGGCGCCAACAACGCTGACCCTGCCGGGCAAGCCGGCCGCCGCTTCCAAGCCGCAAAAGGCGGCGGCCGCTCCGGCAGCAGCCGGCGACGAGAAGGCGCCCGCCGAGACGCCTCCGGCGCCGGTGCGTCGCAGAGCCAAACCGAAGGCCGCCGCGCCCGCCGAAGGCGCGTCAGAGACGACCAAGCCGGCAGCGCCCTCGGAAGCACCTGCTGCGCCGGCGCCTCCGGCGCAGTAAGATAGCGGCTCGCCTCCGCTGCGGGGACGAGGGAATTTGAGCGTGGTTCCTTTCACGAAAGTTCAAGGTCTGGGCAACGACTTCCTGGTCGTCGATCTGCGTTCGCCAGCCGCCGCCGCCCAGGCCCAGCGCGCGCCCGCCGTCACGGAGCCCGAGACGGTGCGGGCGCTGTGCGATCGTCATTTCGGCATCGGCGCGGACGGCGTGCTGGCGATCCTGCCGGGCGTCTCGGGTGACGCCCGCATGCGCGTCCTGAACGCCGACGGCAGCGAAGCCGAGATGTGCGGCAATG
The DNA here is from genome assembly GCA_035577105.1 of Polyangia bacterium. Taxonomy (GTDB): domain Bacteria; phylum Myxococcota_A; class Polyangia; order Fen-1088; family Fen-1088; genus DATKEU01. The sequence goes on along the minus strand of DATLVT010000696.1, from coordinate 3,537 downwards.
GAATTCGCTGCGTGGCCAAGTTTCTGTACGAGAACGACCCGTCGATGCGCCGCCCGGTCCTGAACATCGACACCGGCGCCGGGCTGCTGTCCTGCGCGCTCCAGTCGTCGGACGGCACCGTGCGCAGCGTGGCGGTCGAGATGGGCCGACCGCGCCTGACCCGTGAGGAAATTCCGCTGTCGCCGGGCGGCAACGGTCGGGCGGTGCGACAGCCGATCACGACGGCGGGACGGACCTTCGCCTTCACCGCGGTATCGATGGGAAACCCGCACGCGGTGATCTTCATCGACGACGGCCAGGAGGACCTGCGGGCGCTGGCCGAGACGTTCGGCCCGGTTCTGGAGGTGGCGCCGACCTTCCCGCGCCGCACCAATGTCGAGTTCGCGCGCGTGCGCGGCGGCGAGATCGATCTCGTGGTCTGGGAGCGGGGCTGCGGCATCACCCTGGCCTGCGGCACCGGCGCCTGCGCCACCGTGGTGGCGGCCGCCATCGAGGAGCGCCTGCCGGCGGGCGCGGAGATCCCAGTGCACTTGCCGGGCGGAACCCTGCAGATCACCGCCGCCGCCGACGAGAGCGGCGTGACCATGCGCGGACCGGCCGTGACGCTGTTTCGGGCCGAGATCGACCCGGCGACCATCGTGGCGAATCAACGCCGCGGCTAGAAGAGGCTCCCTTGCCCTATTCCGCCCGGGCGTGACGGCGGCGGGATGTCGAGGTGCTCGTAGGCGCGGCGGGTGACCTGCCGGCCGCGCGGCGTGCGAACCAGAAAGCCCTCCTGGATCAGGTAGGGCTCGTAGACGAACTCCAGCGTGTCACGATCCTCGGCCAGCGACGCGGCCAGCGATTCGATCCCGACGGGACCGCCGTCGAACCGTTTGATGATCGTCGACAGGATGCGCCGGTCGCCGGCGTCCAGGCCCAGGGCGTCCACCTCCAGGCGTTCCAGCGCGTACGACGCGGCCTCGCGGGTGACCCGGCCGTCGCCGCGCACCTCGGCAAAGTCGCGCACCCGGCGCAGCAGGCGGTTGGCGATGCGGGGCGTGCCGCGCGACCGCTGGCCAATCTCGTCGGCCCCGGCATCTTCGATGGGGATGCCCAGCAGCTTGGCCGAACGGCGGACGATCGTGCTCAGCTCGGCGGGCGTGTAAAAGGTGAACTGCTCGACGATGCCGAACCGCGACAGCAACGGCGAGGTGAGCTGCCCGGTGCGCGTGGTGGCGCCCACCAGCGTGAAGCGCTCCACCGGCAAGGGTATGGCGCGGGCGCCGGCGCCGACGCCGGTGACCAGCTCGATGCGAAAGTCCTCCATGGCCGGGTACAAGCTCTCCTCGACGACGGGCAGCAGGCGGTGAATCTCGTCGATGAACAGAATGTCGCCCTTGTTCAGCGAGGTGAGGATGCCGGCCAGATCGCCCTTGCGCTCCAGCGCCGGGCCGGAGGTGACGCGCACCTCGGTCCCCATCTCGTGGCCGAGCAGATAGGCCAGCGTCGTCTTGCCCAGGCCGGGCGGCCCGGACAGCAGCACGTGATCCAGGGCGTCGCCCCGTTTGCGCGCCGCCTGGACGTAGACCATCAGGTTGTCGGCGATCTTTCGCTGCCCGACGAACTCGGCGAAGCTGCGCGGCCGCAGCGCCGCGTCCTCGTCGCGATCGCCGGCGGCCGCGGTGACGTCGGCCGAGAGGATGCGCGCGTCGGGCGAACGTCCCGGCCCAGGGGGCGCGGCGAGCGTGGCGGAAGGGGGAGACGCGTCGTTGCTGCCGTCGTCGTGTGGTTTGCGGGGCACGGTGCTGGTCACCTCTTCTGCAGCGCGGACAGCGCCTGCTTAACCAGATCACCGATGGGACGGGTCTCGTCCATGGCGTCCAGCAGCGGCAAGATCTCGGCCGGCCGATAGCCCAGCGCCACCAGCGCCCCGTGCACGTCGCCCAGCTTTCCGGTGGGCGCCGACGGTGAAGGGGCCACGGACCCCGCCCCACCCCCGCCCTGTCCGATGGGCAGCGCGCCGATCTTTTCCCGTAGCTCCAGCGACAGGCGCTCGGCGATCTTGCGGCCCACGCCCTTGATCTGGGTGAGGCGATTGACGTCGCCCTTGGAGATGGCCCGGACCAGCTCGGCCGGCGGCAGCCCGGCCAGGATGGCCAGCGCCACGCGCGGCCCCACGCCCTGCACCGACAGCAGCGTCTCGAACAGCGCGCGCTCCCCGGCGTCGACGAACCCGTACAGCCGCAGCGGTTCGTCTTTGACGAAGTGCGAGTGGACGTGAACGAACACCTCGCTGCCCACGGGCGGCAGCGCGCCCACAGTGGCGCCGCTGATCAGCACCTGATAGCCGATGCCGGCCACCTCGACGACGATGGCCTCCAGGTCGTGTTCGGCCAGACGGCCGCGCAGCGAGGCGATCATGGCACCGTCCGCCGCCGGGTGAACAGCGGATCGATCCCGCGGCGGGCGTGGCAGATGGCGATGGCCAGCGCGTCGGCGGCGTCCGCCTCGGGGACCTTGCGCATCGACAGCAGGGCCCGCACCAGATAGGCGACCTGATCCTTGCTGGCCCGGCCGTGGCCGACGACGGTCTGCTTCACCGTCGCGGGCGGATAGCCGGTCACGGTCAGGCCGTGCTCCATGCTGACGAAGATGGCCACGCCGCGCGCTTCACCGAGGGCCAGCGTCGACTGGACGTTCTTGCTGAAGAACGCCTCCTCCATGGCCACGGCGTGCGGCTTGAGATCGCCGAGCAGCTCGCGCAGCGTGCGTCCGATCTCGGCCAGGCGGCTGCCGCGGTCGTCGCGCGCCGGGGCCGAGATGACGCCGCACTCGACGTAGGTCACCTTGGCGGGGCCCTGGCGTTCGATCATCCCATAACCGAGCCGCAACGTGCCCGGGTCGATTCCCAGGATGCGCAGGGACGACAGGGGCGGCGCCCACTGCGTCCGAGCGCGATCAGCCGACACTCTCCAGAACCGATTCGTCCACGTCCATGTTCGAGTAGACGTTCTGCACGTCGTCGTTGTCTTCCAGCGCGTTGACCAGCTTGACGGCGTTCTCGGCGTCCTTGCCCTGCGGGCGCACCACGTTCTGGGGGACCATGGTCACCTCGGCGGACAGCGGCTCGGGCAGGCCGGCCTTCTTCATGCCTTCGCGAATGCGCTCGAACTCCTTGGGCTCGGTGACCACCAGCAGCGATTCGCCTTCGGTGCGGATGTCCTCGGCGCCCAGCTCGATCGCCTGGTCGGTGAGGCGGTTCTCGTCGACGACCGCCTTCTCGTAGACGATGATCCCCTGCTTCTTGAACATCCAGGCCACGGAACCCACGGCGCCCAGGTTGCCGTGGTGCCGGGTAATCACCTGACGAACTTCGCCGGCGGTGCGGTTGCGGTTGTCGGTCATGATCTCGACCAGCAGCGCGGTGCCGCCCGGCCCGTACACCTCGTAGTTGAACTCTTCATAGGTGATCCCTTCCAGATCACCCGTGCCCTTCTTGATCGAGCGCTCGATCAAGAAGGGCACGGGTGATCTGGAAGGGATCACCTATGAAGA
>DATLVT010000695.1:0-3459 GCA_035577105.1 Polyangia bacterium | reverse complement strand
GGGTGTGCCAGCCTTGTAACCGGCCGGCGTGTACACCTGGATGCTGCGGCCCGAGAAACCACCGGCGGCGGGGATCTGTAATGACTGCATGGTTCCGGCCATCACGCCCGGTAACCGCCCGCTCGCTTCAGGTGGCGTGGGCGGGCGGTTGATCATGAACCGACCATCACCTTCGGTGCCGGGATCGGGTAGACCGCCGGTCTCGATGGTGGGGACGTCGCCGGCTGCCTCCTGAACACTGCCGTCATTGCCGCCCCCGACGGCGCCGCCCGTGCTGCCCGCGCTCGCGCCGCCCGAGCCGTCACCGCCGCCCGAGCCCGCGGTCGCCCCGCCGCTGCCGGGTGCGCCGCCCGAGCCGGTGGTGGCCCCACCGCTGCCGCTGCCTCCCGCCCCGCCCGAACCGGCACCTTCCGTGTTGGCGCACGCCACCGCAAGGAGCAGTGGCAAGGTCGCGACCAGAACCGACGCTGCTCGGCCGTGAGACATTTCCATGAGCGACTAGACGGATCTTCCGGCGAAAGCAGGCAAGGGACGGGCTTTCCGAGCGACGATCAGAGGCCGGGCGCCGGCCCCGGGCAGTATTTCGCGCTGCCGAAGACCTTGTCCTGGCTGCCGGTCAGCACGTTGTAAACCGACAGCAGGACCTGGCTGTTCTGGATCTTCGACCCCGTGTAGTCGAGATAACGGCCCATCTTGAGGTCACCCCCGGCGCCGCCGGCCAGCACATACGGGGCGGGGCTGGAGACGTGCGCCGACCCGTTGCCCAGCTCGTTCCACCAGAGGATGAGGGTGTTGTCCAGCAGCGACCCACCGCCGACGTCGGTGTACTTGTCCAGCGCGCCCATCACGTACGCCAGCTGCGTGCTGAACCAGGTGTTGATCTCCGTCATCTGCTGCAGGGCATTGCCGTGCGCGAGGTTGTGGTGGGTGTTGGTGTGGCCAAGCCAGCTGAAGGTCACGCCGCCCGATCCCATGGCGAACCAGAAAAAGTTGGCCACGCGCGTGACGTCACACGCCAATCCCAGAACCATCAGGTCCAGGTTCGCCTTGCCCCACGCCGGGATGTTCGAGTTCGCCACGCTGAAATTGGCGGCCGGTCGGGTGGGCACCATGCACGTGACCTGCGGTTGCACCGCCAGCACCTGGGTCTCGACCTCACGGATCGACGTCATGTGCTGATCCAGGCGGGCCTTGTCGTCGGTGCCGACGCGCGCCTTCAGCGTCGTGAAGCGACCGGAGACCATGTCCAGAATGCTCTTGCGGCGTTTGCGAAGGTTGTCGGCGGCCATCGTGTCTTGCGGCATGCCGGTGGGCGCGCCGTTCATGAACAGGTAATCGAACAGCGCGGACGGCGAGGTGATCGCCGGGACCAGCTCCTTCTCGCCACGCCAGGAGCCGATCGCCTGCAGGGCGTTGCCGTTGCCGCTGCCGGCCGGGACGACACCCGTCGGCAGAAGCTTCAGCTTGGTGGCGCCGCCGATCTTGTCGGCGACCTGCTGGTCGATCGAAGGCGTGCTGGGGCGCATGGTATTGAAGCTCTGCGGCTGCACGAAAGGCGCGCCGGTCAGCATCGAGGCAAAGGAACCTTGATGCCCGCCGTACACCGGGTCATTGCCGGCGTCATTCTTGACGCCGTTGAAGAGGATCAGCTTGCTCTTGTAGGGCTCCAGCGGCTTGTGGGCCGCGTTGAGGGTGAAGTTCGTCTCGCTCCCCATGGGATACCAGTAGGCGGGCATCTGGCCGTTCGCCGAATACCAGGTGATGAACCGCTTGGGGTTCGGGCCCGCGGCGCTGGCGTGTCGCGGCCGCATCGCCTCGAGGAACGGCAGGCCGATGGCCACGCCGCCCGCGCCCCGGATGACGGCCCGTCGCGAGATCCGCTTCAACATCACAGTCCTCCTTCGGGAACCTTGCGGTACAAAAACGGCGCTGTCTGCGGGATGGCGCGCACCAACGCCAGCGCGCCCCCTTGCTTCAGGGCATCGTGAAGCTGGGTCACCGCGCACTTGTCACCAGAGCTGTCTCCGGAGTTGCGGCCAAAGGCAAACCGGAACCACTGCGTGGCGGCGCACGACACCGCCTCCTCGCTGCCGGCCAGCTTCGCGCCCAGCTCGACCGGCCCGTTGAAGGCGCCGGCCACGTCGGACCCCACGATCATCCCCGAGGCGTCGACGGTCTGCCCGTTCTCGATGGTCCGCCACGCGCCCGACGCGTCGAATCCTTCAAAGCCAAACCCGATCTGATCCATCACGACGTGACAGGCGGCGCAGGTCGGGTCCGTCACGTGGTTGATCATCGCCTGGCGCCGCGTCTGATTCGGCTTGGTCACCGGCGGCATGATGTTGGCGTTGGGCGGCGGCGGGGGCAGCCCCTCGCACAGCAGCGCCTCGCGCACGAAGATGCCGCGCTTGGTGGGCGACGTGTTGTTCCGATCCGCGTGCGCCGCCAGCAGGCCGCCCGCGGTCAGGATGCCGGCGGCAGGGCGCATTCCCAGCATCGTCTGGTCGACGCGGGCGAACGTGGGCGTCAGGCCGTTGATGCCATAGAACTTGCCCAGAACGTCGTTGGCGAACGTGTACGGCGTGGTGAACAGCCCGCCGATCTTGCCGTCGCCCTGAAAGACGACGGCGTCGACCAGGGCGCGAACCTCCTGCTGCATGGCGGTCGCCACCGCCGGCGAGAACTTGGGGTACTGCATGGGATCTTTTTCCAGCGCCCCGATGCCGGACACCTGCAGCCACTGGTCGTGAAAGCGCAGCACCATCTCCTTGGCCCGCGGCTGGTTCAGCATTCGCATCACCTGCGCGGCGATGTCGGCCGCCGTCTGCAGCTTGCCCGCCTGTGCGGCGGCGATCAGCGCATCATCGGGGCCGCTGTTCCACAGCAGGTACGACAGGCGAGAGGCCATGTCCCAGCCGTCGAGGGCGACCAGCTTGTTGCCCGCCGTCGCCGGGCTCAGCTCGAAGCGGTACAAGAACTCCGGCATCTGCAGGACCGCGGCGATCACCGCCTCGACGCCCGATTTGAAGTCGCCGCCGGTGTCGCGGCCCACCTGCCAGATCGACATCAGGGCCGCTGTTTGCTCGGCGTCGACGGGTCGCCGGAAGGCCTTGGTCCCGAACGAGGAGATGAAGGTGCTGGCGCACGCCTGCTCGCCGGCGGTGGCGGGATCGCAGGTCAGGACGCGGGAGAGGCGGTTGGCCACGGTGTCGGCGGCGATCTTCTCGGCGGCGTCCAGGTACTGATGAGCCAGCTCGGGCGGCGTCTGCTGGGCGCCGGCGTTGTTCAGGAACGGAAAGCCCTCCGTCGTCAGCTCGACGGCGAAGGCCAGGTTGAGGCTGGTGACGTCACCCAGCAGATCGGAGACGGTGTTCACGTACTCGGCGTTGGTGAGGCGCCGCAGCGGCGTGACGTCGATGTCCGTGACGCGATCGCTGCAGGTCAAGGGTGTGGTGACCG
>DATLVT010000694.1:0-19136 GCA_035577105.1 Polyangia bacterium | reverse complement strand
CTTCACCTGGCGCTCGCAGCGGGATTCCTCGCCGCGCAGCGACGTCTCGGTTCGCAGTAAGTGAGCCCTCCGGTTCCCTGGAGCGCACGGCTGGCACTCATCGTCGTGGCATTCCTGCTGCTTGCCAGCCTGATCGAGGCGGATCTCCACGTCCTCGGCCCCGGGCTGATAGCGGACCAGGAATTCCTTGTTGTCCTCGGCGCCATGATCCGTGGCCACCGCCAGCACCCGCTGGGCGAAGGTGTCGGCCAGACCGTTGCGGTGAACCCGCACCACCCGCCGATCGAGCAAGACCGTCGCCGGGTCGGCGGCCGCGGCCGCCGCCGCCTGTAGATCGACCAACGCCCCGGTCCGCCAGGACGCCGGCAGCAGCGTCAGAGGATCAGCGGCATAGCGCCGGGCCAGATCTTCTCCGGGCATGTCGATCGTCGCGCCCGGTGCCTTCGCCGCGTGTTCAGCCAGGCGGCGCAGGCCGGCGTCCTGTGGCTTGAGGGCCACCGCCAGCGCCAGTCGCTTCCCGGCCTCGTCGGTGCGACCAAGACGGTGCAACAGCTTGCCCAGGCTGGCCTGCGACGCCGCGTCGTCGGGCAGGCGCGCGCAGAGCTCGGTCAGCAACGCCACCGCGCCCGCCCCGTCGCCGCCGCCCTCGACGGCGCGCGCCAGATCGACAGTCAGCGACGGCAGATCCGGCCGCTCTGCCGCCACTCGCTGCAGGGCCGCGATGGCCCCCGCCCCGTCGTTGCGCTGCCGGGCCCGCATCGATTGATGATGGGCGATCTCGGGATCGGTGCGCTGCTGGCTTTGCAACAGGGCCAGCAGCGCGTCGGCGTCGGCGTGGCGATCCAGCGCTTCCCAGAGACGCACCAGCTGCATGCCGATGCGCCTGATTCCGCGCAGGGCGACTGGCAATGCCTCCAGACGAGACACCGCCAGGCGCGACAGGCCGGCGGTCTGCTCTTCCTCGGCCAGGGCCACCGCGGCGGGCCAGCAGTGGGCATCCAGCTGCAGCGCCTGGCGCCAGCGCTCGACGGCGATGGTGTCCCGGTGCTGCTGCCTGGCCACCTCGCCCAGCCTGGCCAGGATGACGGCGTGTTGCTCGCGGCCTTGCGGCGACGTCGCGTCGGCCGCGGCAAGGTCCGCGGCGCGCTCCAGAGCGCGGCGCCGCTCGTCGTCGTCGCGGGACACGTCGGCCAGGGCCAGCAACGCCTCGACGCTGGGGCGACGGGCGATCGACAGCTCCAGCGCGGTCGCGTCGTCGCGGGCGTCGCGATCGGTCGGCGCATTCCAGAGCAAGAACTGTCCCAGGTCCAGCGGCGCCTGCGCCCCGGCCGGTCCAGACGGCGCCCTGGCCGCCCGGGCGCGCATCAGCGCCTCCAGTGTTCTCACCGGCGCCTCGGCCGCGGCTCGCGTCGGCGTCGGCGTTGGCGTCGTCGTCGCCCCAGCGCCAGCGGCAGTCGCAACGGCGTCTCCTTCCGGCAGCGTCAACCCCCGGCCCGCCCGATCGGTGATGCGCACCAGGAGGCGCCACGGGCCGTCGGTGATCACCGTCTTGATGAGGATCCGGTTGGCGCCCCGCCGCAGGCGAATCGCGCAGGCGTCCTGGTCCAGGGCGGTGGCGCGGACGACATCGCGGCTGCCGACCAGGACGCCGTTGACCCACACCTTGAAGGGGCCCGGCGAGCCGAGGCGCACCACCGCCTCGCGCGCGGCCTCGCTGCTGACCACCCACGCCGCAAACGCCGACGTCTGGTTGTCGGGCCGAAGCATTCCGTCCACCAGCAGCATTCCCTGCCGGACCGCCGTCGCGGCCGGCCGCCAGGCCACCTCGCGCTCCTTGCCTGGGTAGCGCCTGGCCGGATCGACGACGCCCCCCTCTTTTTCGGGGGCGAATGACTGGCCAAAGCTGGCCCGCCCTTCGCCGAAGGGACCGACCACCCAGGGACGTATCAGCAGACCCAGCGCGGCACGCCGCGCGGTCGCTGCTGTTGTCTCGCCGCGCTGATCAAGCCGATCGGCCAGCAGCGCCGCCGCCTGCGCCGCCACCAGCGGATCCGACGCCGGATCGTCGGCGACACCCCGAGCGGCCGCTTCCAGCTGCGACGGCAGCAGCTCATCCGCCAGGCCGGCGATCACCGCCAGCGGCGCCACCGCCTCGGGACGGCCTTTCAGCGCGGCCAGCCGAGCAAGCTGGTGCTGCAGCACGCGATCGTACGGATTCTCGGACGCCGTCGCTTGCGACGTTGAGAGAAGACCGACCGCCAGGACCAGTGCCGCCAGCGCCGAGGACACCGTCAGCGTCATGGTCGCTGTGCCACCGGCCTTGCGACCGGCCCCGCCCACAGCAGTCCCGCCCAACATGGCCGCGAAGATTATAGCCGAGCCGCGGCAGCCTGGGCCGGCCGCCGGTTTCTATTTCTTGCCAAAGTATCCGGTGATCGCTTCCCGCAGGGCCATCCGGGCCCGATGTAGGCGGGTTTTCACCGTCGGGATCGAGATCCCCAGCAGCTCGGCGGTCTCTTCCGTCGACAGCCCTTCCACGTCGCGGACCAGAAACACCGTTCGGTAGATCTCGGGCAAGGCGTCGACCGCGCTCTGGATGTGGTTGCGCAGCTCGTCGGACTGCAGCTGGTCGTCGGGCCGCCGCGCCCAGTTCTCGCCGGGCGAAAGGATCTGTCCGTATTGCTGCTGGTCCAGGAATCCGGCGGGCAGCTCCTCGGTCGACACCTCCGGGTGCCGCCGCTGGGTGCGCAGGCGCATCAGGGCGGCGTTGGCCGCCACCCGGTAGACCCAGCTTGAAAACTGCGCGTCACCCTTGAAGGTGTCCAGCTTGCGCCAGATGGCCAGGAAGGTGTCTTGCAGGATCTCTTTCGCCTCGCTCTCGTTGCGAACAAACCGGAAGGCCAGCCGGAAGACCTTGTCTTCGTACCGGGACACCAGCTCTTCGAACGCGGCGAAATCTTTGTTGCGGGCGCGTTCGACCAGCGCCATATCCGAATCGGCCGCCGCGGTGTCGGCAGCGGGCGTCGGGGGACCTTCGGTGGCGCTCCCCTCGGCCGTCGGTGCGGTCGGCTTTTCAGCGGTGGTCATTCCTCAAACCGTTCAATTCTCCCAGATCTTCACCCCGACGGATAGGCGTGCCGTCGGTGCCCTCGCAGACCGGTTAAAGTCCCTCCATCGCGCAAAGCGATCAAGAATCTTTTGCGGGAATTTCTTGTCCGCGCCGACGGTCAAGAGTTGGTGACCACTGACCAACCGGCGCCCGTGGTAAGAAGGCGCCCATGAGGCTTTCATGAAGGCGGTCCTTGCTCTGCTGGCGCCCTTGTTTGCGGCGATTGTTCCTTTCCCGCGGCAGCCCGCCCCTCCCCCCGGCGCGACGACGCCTCAACCACCCTCCGCCCGCACCGTCACCCTCCCCTTCGAGAAATACGCGCTGCCCAACGGCCTCGAGGTGATCCTGCACGAGGACCACCGGATTCCGCAGGTGGTGGTCGACGTCTGGTATCACGTCGGCTCGAAGGACGAGGTGGTCGGTCGCACCGGGTTCGCCCACCTGTTCGAGCACGTGATGTTTCAGGGCACCAAGCACGTGGGTGAGGACAAGCACTTCGAATATCTGCAGAAGGCCGGCGCCTCCAACGTGAACGGATCGACGGGAAACGACCGCACCAACTATTTCGAGGTGGTGCCGTCGAACCAGCTGGAGCTGGGCCTGTGGCTGGAGAGCGATCGGATGGGCTTCCTGCTGGAGCGCCCGGGGTTCAAGGAGACGCTGGACAACCAGCGCGATGTGGTGAAGAACGAGCGCCGCCAGCGCGTCGAGAATCGTCCCATGGGTCTGGTGTCCCAGGTGACGCTGGAGGCGCTGTACCCGCCGTCGCACCCGTACTTTCACGAGGTGATCGGTTCGATGGAGGATCTGTCCGCCGCCAGCGTCGAGGACGTCAAGGCGTTCTTCCGCAAGTACTACACGCCCAACGACGCCACCCTGGTCATCGCCGGCGACTTTGAGCGCGCGCAGACCAAAGAGCTGGTGGACAAGTTCTTCGGCGCCATCCCGGCCGGCGATCCCATCGTGCGGGAGACGGTCACCCCCACCCGCCTCGATCGCCAGAAACGGATCGCCATGGAGGCCAAGGTGCAGCAGCCGCAGCTGTTTGTCTCCTATCCGACGCCGGCGAATTTTGCGCCCGGCGATCGCGAGATGGATCTGGTGGCCAACGTGCTGGCCGGTGGCAAGTCCTCGCGCCTTTATCAGCGGCTGGTCTACGACATGAAGATCGCCCAGTCGGTCTCGGCTTCGCAGCAAAGCCAGAAGCTGGCCGGCACGTTCGAGATCAGCGCCGCCCCGCTGCCCGGACATTCGCTGGATGAAATTCTGGCGGTGATCGACGAGGAGGTGGAGAAGGTTCGCACCACCCCCGTCGACGCCCGCGATCTGGACCGCGCCAAGAACCAGCTGGAGTCCGACACCGTTCGCAGCCTGGAGTCGCTGCTGGCCCGCGCCGAGCGCCTGCAAAGTTATAACGACGGCGTCGGGGATCCCGGCTTTGTCAGCGAGGACCTGCGCCTTTATCGGGCGCTGGATGCGGCGGCGTTGCAAAAGGCGGCGGCGCAGTACCTGCGCAAGGATGCGCGGGTCATCGTCACCGTCGATCCAAAAGCGGACGCGCCGATCATGGGGCGCGTGAAGAAATGAAAACGCAGCGAATGAAAATACGGCAGACAGAGACAACAGAGACGAACACGACGCCAGACATCCGCCCGCGGTCCCGACCGCGCCTCGTCTCGGTCGCGCTGCGGGTGCTGTCGCCGGCGCTGCTGGCGGCGGCCTGCGCGACGCCCCCGCCGGCCGCCCCACCGCCGGTGTCGCCGCTGGCCCCTCCGGTTGCCAACGCTCCGCCCGCCGCGCCGACGCCCCCTCCGGCCCCGCCGCCGCCGCCCCGGATGACGCCCGATGCGCCGTTTCGCGCCGAGGCACCGAAGGCCGGCGCCGAGCCGCAGTTCCAGGTGCCGGCCTTCAAACGATTCAAGCTGCCCAACGGCCTGGAGGTCGTGCTGGCGGAGTTCCACGACCTTCCCCTCATCGACCTCAACCTTTACGTGAAGTCCGGCGGCGGGGCCAATCCGCCCGAGATGTCAGGTCTGGCCGAGATGACCGCGAACATGCTGGACGAGGGGACCAAGACCCGCACCGCGCTGCAGATCGCCGATCAGCTGTCGGTCCTGGGGGCGACGCTCAACGCCGGCAGCTCATGGGACGCCTCGACGGTGTCACTGTCGACGCTGACCAAGACCTTCGACGCCGCGCTGGACGTCTGGGCCGACGTCATCCAGAACCCCCGCTTTGACGAGGCGGAGTTCACCCGCGTTCGCGACAACGTCCTGACCGCCATCACCCGGCGCAAGGACGCGCCCCCCACGGTGGCCCAGCTGGCCATGGTGCGCGTCCTGTTCGGATCGCACCATCCTTATGGCTGGCCGCTGAGCGGCGTCGAGGAGTCTCTGAAGAAGCTCACCACCGCCGACCTGACGAAGTTCTACCAGGCCCACTATCGACCGAACAACGCCGTGCTGATCGTGGCCGGCGACACCACCGAGGCCGAGCTGCGCGCCAAGCTGGCCCCGGCCCTCAAAGGCTGGAAGGCCGGCCATGTGGTGGCGCACAAGCTGGCCGCGCCGCCCTTGCCCCCCGCCGGCAGCAAGAACCGCATCGCCCTCATTGACAAGGCGCAGGCGCCCCAGTCGTCCATCCGTGTCGGCCTGGTGGGCATCGATCGTCTGAACCCGGACTATCACGCCCTGACGGTGATGAACCTGATCCTGGGCGGCGGTTTCTATCGACTGGACCTGAATCTGCGCGAAGGGAAAGGCTGGACCTATGGCGCCCGGTCGACCTTCGAGAGTCGAAAGGCGCCCGGGCCGTTCTCCGCCGGTGGCGAGTTCGTGGCCGCGCACACCGCCGAGTCCGTCGGCGAGATCCTGCGCGAGATAAACGGCATGCGCGACGCCGACGTCACCGACGCGGAGCTGGCGCGCGCCAAGGACCAGATCTCGAAGTCGTTCCCCGCCCGCTTTGCCACGCGCGCCGCGGTGGCCAACCAGCTGGCCGAGATCGCCATCTACGGCCTGCCCGACAACTACCTGCGCGAGTTCACGCGCAAGATCATGGCCGTCACCAAGGACGACGTTCGCCGCGTCGCTCGCAAGTACCTGGAGCCGTCGCGCCTGGCCGTGGTCGTGGTGGGCGACGAGAAATCGCTGCGCGAACCGCTGGCCAAGTTCGGGACGGTGGAGACGCGCGATCTGGACGGCAACCTGGTGACAGGCAAGGACTGACCACGGCCGCGCGGGGTATCGACGTCCCGCCGATGTTCACCCGTCGCCGGTCGCTCGTCGCCGGTCGCTCGTCACTTGACCAGCGTGAACGAGCCCTCGGCGCCCGGGCTGCGGAGGCTCTCCAGCAGCGCCAGGTTGTGGCGCGCCTTCTCGTGCCCGGGTTCGACGCGCACGGCCTGGCGAAAGTGGGCTTCGGCGTCCTGGGTCTTACCCATGCGCAGGGCCACCACGCCGCTGAAGAACCAGAGCTCTGCGTCGTCGGGCGCCGTCGCCGTGGCGGCTTCCAGCTCGGCCAGCGCGTCGCCGTGGCGCGCCGCCGCCTCCAGGGCCAGGGCATAGTTGAAACGGACGCCCGGTTTGCCGGGGCGGCGCTTGGCGGCGCGGGACAGAAACCACAGCGCCTCCTTGACCTGCCCGCGCTTGTAAGCGATGGCGCCCAGGTTCGCGTAGGCGTCGCCCAGCATTCCCGGAAAGCGCGCCGCCTCGGTGAACATGCGCTCGGCGGCGCCCAGCTTGCCTGCCTCGACGTAGGCCGTTCCCAGCAGAAACAGCGGCCGCGGATCCTGGGGAGACAGCCGGCGCAGGCGCTCATAATAGCCGGCGGCGCGCTCGCCCTCGCCGCGGCGGCGCAGCAGATCGCCCAGCAGCTTCAGCGCCACTGGATGGCGCGGTCGCCGCCGCAAGATCTCTTCATAGGTCGCCACGGCCAGGTCCGCCTTGCCGACGCCGGGACCGTTGTAGGCGGCGGCCAGCTCGAAGCGGGCGTCGATGTCCTCCGGATCGAGGCGGACAACCTCCGCCAGCTCGTCGGCCAGCGCCGGGCCGGCCTGCTGCGACGCCAGAACCAAGGCCAGCGCCCGTCGCGCCCGCACATCGGCGGGCCGCGCCTTCACCACCGCCTGCAGCTGCGCCTCGGCCTCGGGCAAGGCCCCGGCGTCGGACAGCAGCTCGCCGTAGGCCCGCCGTGCGTCCAGATCGTCGGGGGCCAGCTCCAGCACGCGCGCATAGCGCTCGCGCGCCGACGGAAGTCCGGCCGTGCGATCCAGCGCGGCCAGACCGGACAGCGCCAGCGTATAGGTGGGGCGCAGCTCGACGGCATAGCTCCACAGGGCCCGCGCGTTGCCGGGCCGCCCGGCGCCTAGCTGAAGCAGCCCCAGATAACGACGGATCTCGGGAACCTTGGGATCGATCACCAGGGCGCGAACCAGGTTGCGCTCGGCTCGATCGACGCTGGCGCCATAGCCGTCGATGCCGACATAGGCGGAAACGCCGCGCCCGTACAGCACGAAGGCATAGGGATCGCGCGCGAACGGCGCCACGATGGCGGCGCGCTGGGCGTCGCTGGGCGCCGGCGTCACCTCTGCGCTGTCCAGCGCCTCCAGGGCGGCCCGCAACGCCGTGCGCGCCACCTCTTCCTTGTTGCCCACCGCCTGGCCGCGTCCCGCCGGCGCGCGCGAGGTGCCGGCGATCACCGACGGCGCAGAGACGTCATAGATCTCGACGCTGACCGCGATCTTCCAATCGTGGCGCTTTTCAAACTGCCCGCTCACCACCCAGCGCGCGCCTGCCACCGCAGCGCGCGACAGGGCATCATCGATCGAGCCGCGTTCGATCATCGCGCTGCGCCCCACGAAGCGAAGCGCGGGCGCCATCTCCAGCCGCTCGGCGATCAGCGCTGGCAGGCCGCCCTGCATGAAGTCCAGGTTGCGCTGCCCGCTCTTGTTGACGAACGCCGCAATCATGAACGGCTGTCGCGCCGGCTGGGCGGCCGCGGGGGACGGCGGCGGTGACGGTGACGCCAGCACCGGCAATACCCCAAAAAACAGGGCAAATCCTGGCAATAAATTGACGGCAATGCCCGGGCGGCCCATAGACAAATAGTGCAACCAGGAAAACGGAAGACAAGTTTCCGCACGGTTGCTCGGTCGGGGCTGCGCGTGGCCCTGGCGCTGCTGGTAGGCCTCTCGGCGCTGGGGTGCGTGATGGCCTACCGCCTCTATCACGGCTACGAATCCGATCTGCCGGCACGGCTGGACGTGGTCACCGACTATCGTCCGCTGCGCGCCAGCCAGGTGCTCAGCGCCGACGGCGAGATGATCGGCCAGTTCTACGTCGAAAAGCGGGTGATGATCGCCATCAACGACATTCCCGTCGCCATCCGGCACGCCTTCGTGGCCGCCGAGGACGCCCGTTTTTACAGCCACGGCGGCATCGATTACCTGGGCATCCTGCGCGCCGCCTGGGCCAACCTGCGCGCCGGGCACGTCGTGCAGGGCGGATCGACCATCACCCAGCAGGTGGCCAAGCTGCTGATCGTGGGGCAGGAACGGTCGCTGTCGCGAAAGATCCGCGAAGCGATGCTGGCGCACCGGATCGAGGCGCGGCTGAGCAAGGACCAGATCCTCAACATCTACTTGAACCACGTCTACCTGGGCCACGGCGCCTACGGCCTGGGCGCCGCCGCCGGCGCCTACTTCGGAAAAGAAGCCAGGGACCTGTCGATCGCCGAGTCGGCCATGCTGGCCGGACTGCCCAAGGCCCCCGGCCGCGCCACCCCCTTCCGCGACTTCGCCCGCGCCCAGGCCCGCCAGCGCTATGTCATCGATCAGATGGTGAACCTGCATTTCATCACCGCCGCCGAGGCCGAGACGGCGCGCCACGAGGCGCTGGTGCTGGTCTCGCGCGGTCGCGGCCTCACCAACGTGGCGGCGCCCTACTTCGTCGAGGCCATCCGCCGCTATGTCGCCGACAACTACGGCGACGAAGAGCTGCTGGAGCGCGGGCTGCGCATCTACACGACGCTGGACATGCGCCGGCAACGGGTGGCCGAAGCGGCGCTGCGCAGCGGGCTGCAAGACCTGCAGCGACGCCTCGGGTTTGCCGGTCCGCTGGCCCACCTGGACGCCGACGAGCAGCGGCGACTGCTGCGCGGCCGCCCGCGCCCCTTCGGTCCGGCCGGCTATCAGCTGTACGACGAGGAACAGGACGACCACCTGCTGGTTCCGGAACCGCGCGCCGCCACCATCGACGCCACCCACCCCGGCAACCGCCTGCCCGAAGCAACGGCCCAGTACGTCGTCGGGCAGGCGCGGGCAGCCCGGCGTGTCGCGGAAGCGGAGGCGCGCAAGGGCGGCGCCGCCGCGCTGGTGCCGGTCGATCCCGACACGACGTACGCCGCCGTCGTTGTCGCCGTCAGCCCCCACGTCACGGTCGCCTCCGGCGCCAAGGTCGTCGGCATGGATGCCGCCGATGAACAGCGCCTGCTGGCCTGGCCAGGGCCGATCACCGTCGGCGATCTGCTGCCCGTGCGCTTTCGCGAGGTCGCGGCCGATCAAGCCCGGGGTCGCGAGCGACGCGGTCGCAGCGCTGTCGCGGTCGCCACCCTGGCCGAGGCCCCGGCGGTGCAGGGCGCCCTCATCGCGATCGATCCGCGCGACGGACATCTGATCTCGATGGTGGGGGGGTATGACTACGCCAAGAGCCAGTTCAACCGCGCCTGGCAAGCGCACCGCCAGATCGGCTCGGCGATCAAACCGTTCATCTATGCCACCGCCATCGAACGTGGCATGACCGAGCTGACCATCAAGTACGACGCTCCGGTCAAGTTCACCACGTCGTCGGGCATCTGGGCCCCCCACAATTACAAGCGCGAGTATCTGGGCCCGCTGACCCTGCGGACCGCCATCGCCAAGAGCATCAACACCGTGTCGGCGCAGCTGGTGGCCGAGATGGGGGTCGACGCCGTCATAGAGACGATGCGGCACCAGGGCATTCGTTCGCCGCTGCCACACGCGCTGTCGCTGGCGCTGGGTACCGCCGACCTGACGTTGCAAGAGGTGGCGTACGGCCTGGCGACGTTCCCGGCCGGTGGCCGCCTGGTCTCGCCGGTGTTCATCACCCGGCTGCTGGACGCCGATGGCCGGACCCTGGAAGACCACACGGCCCCCCAACCGCGGCCCAGCACCCTGTCGCCCGAGACGGCGTATATTGTCACCGATATGATGAAGGGCGTCGTCGAAGTGGGGACCGCCAAGAAGGCGCGCGAGCTGGGCCGCCCCGCCGCCGGCAAGACCGGCACGTCGACCAACTACCGCGACGCCTGGTTCTTCGGCTTCACCCCCGAGCTGCTGTGTGGCGTCTGGGTCGGCCGCGACGACTTCAAACCGATCGCCCACGACGCCACCGGTGGCCAGGTGGCGCTGCCCATCTGGCTGGCCTACATGCGCGACGCGCTCAAGGACGTTCCGCCCAGCGATTTTGCCGCGCCGCCGGGCGTGCTGTTCGCGCGCGCCGATCCGGAGAAAGGTCTGCCGGCGCCGCCCACCAAGAAAGGCAGCCGGCTGACCCCCTTCAAACGGGGCACGCTGCCGCCCCTCTTCCAGACCGCCGCCTACGGAGCCAGGTTCTCCGATGAGCAGTTCTGATCCCTGTGGGCATGACCACGGTGAGGACGAGGCGGCTCGCGCTCGCCGGGTTCGCCAGCACATCGCCAGCGTCCGTTCTGTCTTTCTGATCACCTTGGTCCTGAACGCCGTGGTCGCCATCAGCAAGGCGGGGTACAGCTATTTCGCCGGTTCGATCGCGCTGGGCGCCGATTCGCTGCATTCGATCCTGGACGCGTCGTCGAACGTGCTGGCCCTGATCGGTCTGCACTGGAGCGCGACGCCGGCCAATTCCAAGCATCCCTACGGCCTGCGCAAGATCGAGATCCTGGTGGCGCTGGGGATCGGCGTTCTCATCGTCATCGGCCTCTTCGAGTTCGCCCAGGCCGCGGTGAAGACGCTGGTCGGCGGCGCCGCCGTTGCGCCCCGCATCGGGTGGGCCGGCTTTGCCCTGGTGCTGGCGACGATGGTGGTGAATTTCTTTGTCACCCGGTATGAACACCGCAAGGCGCACGAGCTGCACAGTCACCTGTTGCACGCGGACGCCCAGCACACCCAGTCCGATCTGTTCGCTTCGGCGGCCGTCGTGGTCTCCTTCGTGGCGGTGCGCGCCGGTTTTGGCTGGGCGGACAGCGTCTGCGCCTTGATCCTGGTGGCGCTGGTCGGTCGGGTCGCCTGGCTGGTCTTTCGCCAGAACGTGCCGGTCTTGCTGGACGCCGCCGTTCTTGATCCCGCCGCCGTCGTCGAGCTGGGGCAAGGCGTGCCGGGGATTCGGAGCATCCACAGCATCCGTTCGCGGGGCATTCACAGCGCCGTCGAGCTGGACCTGCACATGGAGGTGGCCGCCGAGATGAGCGTGGCCGCCGCTCACGATCTGGCGGTGCAGATCGAACGCGATCTCAAGGTCAGATTTCCGCAGGTCACCGACGTCGTCATCCACGTCGAACCTCTTATTGAATCAGAATCAACCTCGCCGTCTTCGTCTCACGCGCACGCACCGGGACCTCACTCAAGACCGCACTCCGATTCGTAGTTATCGTCGACGCGATTGCTTGACACCCCTAACAGCACCTATAAGATATCGGCCACAGAACCATAGCTACCCGCCTAAAAGACACTGCTAGGCGCACCAAATCCCACAGACCCACCAGCCCAGTTCTCAACTGTTTCCGCAACCCTTTCCCTAAACCAGTAAGAGTCGATTGCGGCGCTGAGCGCACGCGGAGGAAGAGATGCAAGGACTCGCCCAGTTCTTAGAGCAAGGCGGCACGTTGATGTACGTCAACCTGGTGGTGTCAATCATCACCCTGGCCATCATTGTCGACCGCGCCATCTTCTTTCTAGGCAAAGGCTCGGTGAACGCACGAGCGTTCCTGGAGCAGATCCGAAAGCTGGTGCTGGCCAACAACATCGATCGCGCGGTCAAGCTGTGCTCCGCCACAGAGGCGCCCGTCGCCCAGGTGGCGCGCGCCGGTCTGCAACGCGTTCACCGCGGCGAGATCGCCATCGCCCAGGCCATCGAGGAAACGCTGGTGGATGTCACCCCTCTGCTGAAAAAGCGGGTGCAGATCCTCTGGTCGATCGCCAACATCGCCACCCTGGTCGGCCTCCTCGGCACCGTGGTCGGTCTGATTCGCGCCTTCGGCGCCGTCGCCGCCGCCAAGCCGGAAGAGCGGTCGGCCCTGCTGGCCAAAGGTATCTCGGAGGCGCTCAACAACACCGCCATGGGTCTCGGCATCGCCGTCACCTGCATCATCGCCCACGCCTTCCTGTCGTCGGCGTCGAAGAAGCAGGTCGGCGACCTGGAAGCGTTCGCGCTCAAGCTCGAGAACCTGCTGGCCGAGTCGGCGCAGGGCACGGGCAAGGCGTGAGCAGGCAGACCTCCCATTTGAGGCGAGGGGTTCCATGACGCGAAGCCAGGTCCGGGCAGCGATGCGCCGGATGAAAGAACACAACGAGGAGATCGAGGAAGAAGCTGGCGAGCTGAACCTGGTCCCGTACATGGACATCGTCACCAACATCATCATCTTCCTGTTGGCGTCGGTGGTGAACCAGGTCGCTCTCGGGAACGTCAACGTGACGGTCCCGACGCTGGCCAGCGGCGGTGGCGCTTCGTCCGATGACACGCCCGAGAAGAAGCCCCTCAACCTGACGGTCTCCGTCGGCGCCAGCGGCTTCACCGTGGCGGCCTCGGGCGGCGTCCTGCCGGTGATCCCCAAGTTGCCGAACGCTCAGTACGATTACAAATCGCTGACGGCCAAGCTGCTGGAGATCAAGTCCTCTCCCGACAACGCCACCGAGACCAAGGCGAACTTCAACGCCGACGCCAACATCCCCTACGACATCGTGGTGGCCACACTGGATGCCATGCGCCAGACCGACGAAGGCAAGACGCTGTTTCCTGATGTCGCCTTTGCGGCGGGGATTCTCTGATGGCCGCAGCGACGCCCACGATGACCCGCCTGGCCGGCAAGAAGGCCATCCGCTCCTTCGCGCGCAAGCTGGCCGAGCCGGAGGTCATCAAGGACCTGAACATCACCCCGATGATGGACATGATGACCATCATCCTGGTGTTCTTGCTCAAGAGCTTTGCCTCGACGACGTCCACCATCACGTTTGACCAGAACCTGCAGGTGCCAAAGTCGATGACGCTGCTGAAGCCGAAAGAGGCGGTCAGCGTGACGGTGACCAAGAAGGTCATCCTGGTCGAAGGCGACGCCATCGCCCCGGTGAACGCCGGCAAGGTCGACCCCGCGGTCAAGCGGGACGGCGAGAACGGCTACTTCATCACCCCTCTGGTCGACATCCTGGAAAAACACGCCCGCAAGGAAAAGCGCGTCGCCGAATTGACCGGGCAAAAATTCGAGGCGCAGCTGATGCTGATCGCCGATCAGACCACGCCCTATCGGCTCCTCACCGAGATCATCTACTCGTGTGGTCAGGCCGGTTACGCGAACTATCGCCTTTTGGTACTGAAAGCGAAGGATTAGGTCCAGCCGTCGGCGTCGCCTCTCCTTTACTTCGCCAATTGATCTGGATATATCAAGGCGCCCTCGGTGGGCGCCTTTTTTTTGGTCGACCACCTTGGTCTCAATCACGGGGAGATCCTGGACATGCAGAGATCGGCTCGCTCTCGTTTTCTCATCGGCGTCGTCGCCAGCCTACTGACCCTGCTGGCCGTCGCCGCGCCGGCCCTGGCCGAGGAGGCTGCTGCTGCCCATCACGGCGGTGAGGCCAGCCTGGTCCTTCCGGACCTGGGACGCGTCAGCTTTCTGGGCAACGTCGCCGGCTCGTCGCTGCTGACCACCGGCCTCATCGTCTGCTTGCTGGGGCTGGGGTTCGGGCTGGTCATCTATGTCCAGCTCAAGAATCTGCCCGTTCACAAGTCGATGCTGGAGATCTCGGAGCTGATCTACGAGACGTGCAAGACCTACCTCATCACGCAGGGCAAGTTCATCCTGCTGCTGGAGGTCTTCATCGGCGTCATCATGATCTTCTACTTTGGCGTGCTTCGCGGCTTCGAGGCGACCAAGGTGGTGGTCATCCTGCTCTTCAGCCTGATCGGCATCGCCGGCAGCTACGGCGTGGCCTGGTTCGGCATCCGCATCAACACCTTCGCCAACTCACGCACCGCCTTCGCCAGCCTCAAGGGCAAGCCCTACCCCATCTACGCCATCCCCCTCAAGGCCGGCATGAGCATCGGCATGCTGCTCATCAGCACCGAGCTGGTGATGATGTTGTGCATCCTCCTCTTTCTGCCCCGCGACTACGCCGGCGCCTGCTTCATCGGCTTCGCCATCGGTGAATCGCTGGGCGCCTCGGCCCTGCGCATCGCCGGCGGCATCTTCACCAAGATCGCCGACATCGGGTCGGACCTCATGAAGATCGTCTTCAACATCAAGGAGGACGACGCGCGCAACCCGGGCGTCATCGCCGACTGCACCGGCGACAACGCCGGCGATTCGGTCGGTCCCAGCGCCGACGGGTTTGAGACCTACGGCGTCACCGGCGTCGCCCTCATCACCTTCATCCTGCTGGCGGTGCCCAACCCTGACGTCCAGGTGCAGTTGCTGGTCTGGATCTTCGCCATGCGCATCATGATGATCGTGGCCAGCGGCCTTTCGTACCTGTTCAACGAGGCCATCGTCAAAGGGCGCTACCGCAACGCCGACAAGATGAACTTCGAAACGCCGCTGACGCAGCTGGTGTGGGTCACCTCGCTGGTCTCGGTGGCCATGACCTATCTGGTGTCCAACGTGCTGGTGCCGCGCCTCGGTCCAGCCGGCAACGAGTCGCTTTGGTGGAAGCTGTCGACCATCATCACCTGCGGCACCCTGGCCGGCGCCATCATCCCCGAGGTCGTCAAGGTCTTCACCTCGACCGAGTCGCGCCACGTCCGCGAGGTGGTGACGGCCTCGCGCGAGGGCGGCCCCTCGCTGAACATCCTGTCGGGCCTCACCGCCGGCAACTTCAGCGCCTACTGGATGGGCATCGCCATCGTCTCGCTGATGGGCATCGCCTACTTTGTCAGCGGCGAAGGTCTGGGCGAGATCATGAAGGCCCCCGCCGTCTTCTCGTTCGGCCTGGTCGCCTTCGGCTTTCTGGGCATGGGCCCGGTCACCATCGCCGTCGACTCCTACGGCCCGGTGACCGACAACGCCCAGTCGGTGTTCGAGCTGTCGGTGATCGAGACCATTCCAGGCGTCAAGGAGCAGATCAAGAAGGACTACAACTTTGACGTGAACTTTGAGCGCGCCAAGCACCTGCTGGAAGAGAACGACGGCGCCGGCAACACGTTCAAGGCCACGGCCAAGCCGGTGCTCATCGGCACGGCGGTCGTCGGCGCGACGACCATGATCTTCTCCATCATCATGAGCCTGACCCAGGGGCTGTCGACGGATCTGGACAAGCTGTCCATGCTGCACCCGCCGTTCCTGCTGGGCCTCATCACCGGCGGCGCGGTCATCTACTGGTTCACCGGCGCCTCGACGCAGGCGGTGACCACCGGCGCCTACCGGGCGGTCGAGTTCATAAAGGCCAACATCAAGCTGGACAGCAACACCGCCAAGGCCAGCATCGCGGACAGCAAGAAGGTGGTCGAGATCTGCACGCAGTACGCGCAAAAAGGGATGTTCAACATCTTCCTCACCGTCTTCTTCTCGACGCTGGCCTTCGCCTGCGTCGAACCGTACTTCTTCATCGGCTACCTGATCTCCATCGCGCTGTTCGGTCTTTACCAGGCCATCTTCATGGCCAACGCCGGCGGCGCCTGGGACAACGCCAAGAAGCTGGTCGAGGTCGAGCTGAAGGAGAAAGGCACGCCCCTGCACGCCGCTACCGTGGTCGGTGACACCGTGGGCGATCCCTTCAAGGACACGTCGTCGGTGGCCATGAACCCGGTCATCAAGTTCACCACGCTCTTCGGCCTGCTGGCCGTGGAGCTTGCCGTCGGCCTCAGCCGCAGCACCAGCGCCGTCCTGGCCGGCGTCTTCTTCCTCATCTCGACGGTCTTCGTCTGGCGGTCGTTCTACGCCATGCGCATCCGCACCGGCTCATCCAAGACGGCCTAGGCCGGGCAGAAGGGCCTCGGCCGGCGGCGGCCCGGATGGTTCGCCGGCGCGGCTAGCTTCGGCGAACGCGCAGGAACCGGATCGCCGGGCCGGCGAACGGCAGGACGGCAAAGGACAGCGCCGCCGCCGCCAGGAGCGCCCCGCCAGCCAGCGCGGTGTCTGGCAGCCACAGGCTGCCCGGAATCTGACTCAGGCTGAAGGACAACGAGAAGCTTCCCAGCACCCACAGCCCCGCCGCGGCCGCCGCCGTCGTCAGGATGCTCCACGAGCGCAACAGCACCATGCCGCGCAGGCTGGCCGCCGCCAGAAGAAGAACAGCGATGGCGGCTGCGCTGGCGACCATTCCCTCGCTGGGGTTCTTGGGGCCCAGCGCCCAGAGGATCAGGCTGGGGAGCGACGCCGCCGCGCGCGTGACGGTCTTGCGCAGCCGCGCCACGGCGAACTCGTCCATGCCGTAACGTTCGCGCCAGCCGGCTTGCAGGTCATAGCGCCCGGCCATCTTCTTGCCGGTCAAGGCGACCACGACCAGCCCATGAAGGGCGCCATAGACGGCAAGCGGCGGCGACCAGCCAATCATGAAGAGGCTGAACACCGCCACCATCAGGCCCGACCAGCCCAGGCCCGACGCGAACCAGCGTCCCCAGAACACCTCCGCCACGACGCCCAGGAAGGCCACCAGATAACAGGCGGCCAGGGCGATGAAGGCAGGCCCCCACCCTGGCGGCGCGTTCAGCGAGACCATCAGGTAAAGGGTGATGAAGAGGCTCAAGAACAGGCCCGCCAGCGCCCGGCGCGTCCGTTCGAAGCCGATGTCGTTCAGCCGCTCGACCAGGTTCCGCATAGCCTGATTATGGGGCCAGATCGGGGAAGGCGCTATGACCTGCCCCCCGGGCTACTTGACGACGATCAGGTCGACGCGCCGGTTCTTGGCCTTGCTGGCCGGGCCGATGTTCGGCACCAGCGGCCGATCGGCGCCCATCCCGGCGGCGTCGATGCGGCCCTCAACGACCCCTTTCTTGACCAGGTAGGCCTTGATGGCGTCGGCCTGCTGCTGGGTCACGTCCTTGACCTTGGGCCCCGGGGTGGTGTCCCAGTGGGCCTCGATGCGCAGCGATTTGATCTCGCCGTGGTCCTCCATGATGTCGGCGACGCCGTCCAGTTCGGCCTCTGTCTTGGCGTCCAGCTTGGCCACTCCGGGACGGAACCTGATGGGCTGCTTGAGGGTGATCCCGGTGTCGGTCAGCGTGACGTTGGGATTCACCGGCCGGTTGCGCAGCAGGATGTCCAGCTGCTTGTCCTGGGCGGCGGCGATGTCCAACTGGGCCTCCTTGGTGGGAAAGCCCGGCGCCTCGGCCACGACCTTGTACGGGCCCACCGGCAGCGAGGCAGAGAACAGGCCCGCGGGATCGGACTTCGCCTCGAAGTTGTCCGGGCCCAGGAATTTCAGCGACGCCTGCAGACCCTGCCCGCGATCGTCGGAGACCTTGCCACGAACGTTGCCGGTCACGATCTTCGGCGTCAACGCCACCGCCACCTCGACCGGATGCCCGGCCACCACCTTGGCCGACACCTTGGCGGCGTCGAAGCCGGGCGCGCTCACCTCGATCTCCGTGGGGCCAGGCGCCAGGGGAACGCTTTGAAAGGAACCGTCCGGGTCGGTGGCGACGCGGGCCCGGGGCCGGCCGGCCACGGCGACGATGGCGCCGGCCACCGGCGTGCCGTCCTTGCTGCTCTTGACCTGTCCGGCCACCGTCCCCTCGACGGGCGGCGGCGCCTCTTTTTCGATGGTGACGATCACCGGCCGCCGGAAGGCGTCGATGTCCAGGGGGTACGCCAGCCCAAAGACGACGTTATAGGGGGGCAACGGCGGCCCGTAGGCGAACCCGGTCGAGCGCACCCGGATGTCCACGCCGGCGTCGGCGGTCAGCCCCTTCCACAGGCGGCCGCGCACGCCCAGCGTGGCCCACTGCTGGTCGCGGTTGTTCTTGCACGCGCGTCCCGCGGCGGTTCCGCAGACGGGCGGCATGTAAAGGCTGTACGTCGGATCGGGATCGGCGTCGGCGGTGACGATCTCGGCGTGGTACTCGGCGAACGGCATCAAGGGGATGACCAGCTTTTCCAGGGCGGAGGTGTCGACGCCCACCGCGGCCCGAAAGCGGCTGGCCCCCATGCCGTAGGCGAACTGCGCGACCCACTTGGTCTCAGGGGTCAGGCCGGTGAGATCATGAAGGTTACGGGAGTTGTCCGCGTAGAAATTCGCGTTGACGTGGAACCGGACCGGCGTCCGGGACAGCCGCTGCAGATCGATGGTGGCGATCGGCCCCAGCCAGAACGACGTCGAATCAGGTGAAAACGACAGATCGGAGATCGAGGACAGGAACTTCAAGCCGCCTTCGAAGCCGACCGTCGTCCCTGGCGCCACGGGAAACGCGGCCTTGCCACCCAGCACCAGGTCGCCAAAAGACTTGATCAGCTCGGGATCGCGGCGTCCGGCCTCGGACACGCGGGTGTTGCGGTTGCTGGACGACAGCAACCCGCCGAAGATCTCGACGTTCTGGTGGGGCGTGAACCCGAAGGTGAATTCGCCCAGCAGCCGCCGGTTGTCGTCGCCGGCAACCAGGAGCTCGGACGAGCTGAAATATTCGCCGTGGAGAGCCAGCCGCAGATGATTCTTGGGGCCCACGTCGGCCGTGGTGACCCGATAAAGGCCGATGGGGCCGGTCAACGAGGGCAGGTACGAATCGGCGTCCCCGCTGGCTGCCGGCGATTCCGGTGGTGTCGTCACCGTCAGCGTCTCCTCGGTGGGCGCTCTCGGCGCCCCTGCCACCGGCTTGGCGTCCTGAAAATT
>DATLVT010000693.1:0-11586 GCA_035577105.1 Polyangia bacterium | reverse complement strand
CGTCAAGGCGTTTGACGATGCGGGCATGCCGGTGTGGACGCGCAGCTTTGGCGGGGTCGGCGCCGGTGGAACCTTCACTCCCAAGGGAATCATGGGCACGCCGGTCATCGACCCGACGGCGGGTCCTGACGGGCTCGCGACCATCTATGCGTGCGCCCCGGCCGGCGCGACCGCGGGTGGCGCCTTCAATCACTACGAGCTGCACGCGATCTCCGCGAAAGACGGGACCGAGCGTGCGGGGTGGCCGGCAAAGCTGGACGGAACCGTCAAGGCCACGAACGACGGATTGAACCGCGCGTTCGTCCCCACCAACCATGGGCAGCGTCCCGCGCTGTCACTGGTGAACGGAGTCGTGTACGTCGGCTTCGGAGGTCCCTACGGCGACTTCTCGACGTACTACGGCTGGGTCCTCGCCGTCGACACCAAGAGTCCCGCGACCGTCGGCGCCTGGTCGACGCGCCTCGCGGGCGGCGCCATCTGGTCGCCGGGCGGCTTTGCTTCCGACGGCAACGGCGTGATCATCACGACCGGCAACTATTTCCCCGGCAGTTTCTCCGCTCCCGCGATGTACGGCGACACCGAGTCGATCATCCGGCTCACCGGATTGCCGAACGCGCTGACCCGGAGCGATGCGTACTACCCTGCCCGCTGGCGACAGCTGGACACCGACGATCAAGACTTCGGCGCGTCCAGTGTCATGCTGCTGGATGTGCCCGGTGCCACCCCCTCGAAATACGGGGTGAGCGCGTCGAAGGACGCGCACCTGTACTTCATCAACAGCGCCATGCTGGGCACGGCAGGCGGGGGCGGTGAGGTCATCGACATGACGCTTTCGACATCGAATCACTCCGCGCGTGTCTCCCCTGTGGCCTACACGACCTCCAGCGGAATCCACGTCGCCCTCACCGTCGATCGCGGCCCGTACATGGGGTGTCCGGCCGGCTCCACTGCCGACCCCGCCCTGGCCGTCCTCATGGGCTTCACCGTGACCCCGGGCAGTCCGATCAAGGTGACCCAGAACTGGTGCACCACCATCGGGGGCCCGGCCATGGGCGACGCCGGCACCATCAAGAATCGCAGCGCTGATCCCCTGGTCACGACCACGAACGGCATGAGCAACCCGATCGTGTGGGTCGGGGGAAGCATGTCGCAAGCCACGGCTGGCACGACAGCATCGCTGCTCTACGGCATCGACGGGGAGAACGGCAAGGTCCTCTACAAGGGGGGCAACTGCCCAGGGATTCGCCAGTGGACGACCCCGATCGCCGTCAATGGGCACATCGTCGCAGGCGGCGATGGTCGCCTTTGCTCGTGGTCTCCCCAGTAGGCAGCGCGCCGCGCCGTGACCGCGTTCGAGGCCACAGCTGTGGCATGTCCGCGGAATGACGGGCCCGCTCAGGCGCCAACAAACGTCTACGTAAATCGATGAACCGTTTGTCCCGCCTGGGGCTACTTAGAACTGGCGGGCTCAGCGACGCTGCAGCCCGGTGAATGTAGGGCCTGATTTGACCATCGGGCAGAAACCTTTCATTGCTTGTCGTTTATTCGACAAGTAAATCGATTAACTAAGGATATCAGAAGTCCTGACGTGAGCATCGGTCGCAAGGCGACCACTCTCAAAACAATCGAGAACGGTAGGCGATCAAACATGGCGATAAGGAACGGCACAGTCGCATGGGTGGCCATCGTGATGCTGGGCGCGTGCTCAAGCAATCCTGTGGAGAGCGGCCGTTCTTCATCCGGGGGATCCGGGCCTGATGGTGGTGGCACAGGTGGCACGGCACCCCAGCCCCCTCAGGGCGGAGACGACGCCTCCTCCGGTGGTGGTATGGCCGGCTCGGGAGGCGGAGGCGGTCCGCCCGTCGACGCAGGCGGGTCAGAGCCGTCCGCGAGCACCGACGGCACCGTGGCCACGACGGACGCCCACTCTGACGGGAACGGCTTTGGCGGCGTCGCAGGGCTGGAAGATCTCTCGACCGTCAAGAAGTCGCCGGGCTGTGGAATGGCGGCCCCGCAGACGGACACGGCCTGGCACCCCTACAACGTCACCACGCCGATGACGCGCATGGGATCGCTGATGCGCACCTACCACCTGAAACTGCCCGCCAACTACGACAACAACAAGCCCTACCGCCTGATCTTCCAGGGCACCAACTGTGGCGGCTGCCCCACCTGCGTGATGCCTTTCGACACGGTCGCCGGAGCCGAGGGCGTGATTCAGGTAGCGCTGGAACGAAAGAGCGGCACGAACTGCTTTGATGACCAGAGCGCGATGTCCATCGACTATCCGTTCGCCGAGGCGGCTGACGCCGAGCTGCGCCAGAAGCTCTGCATCGACGAGCACCGCGTTTTCATCAACGGCCACAGCAGCGGCTCCTGGCTCACCGAGGAAGTGGGGTGCATCTATGCCAGCGCACCGCAGGCAGGCCCCGCTCCTCCGGGCGGACCGCTGGTTATTCGCGCGGTGGCCCCTCACTCGGGCGGGTTGCCCGCGAACACCCCCTGCAGCAACCGTCCGATGCCCGGGATGTGGACGCACAACCACGACGATCCCCTCAATACCTTCATGGGATCGGTCAACGCCGTCAATCGCGCCCTCAAAGTGAACGGCTGCATGGGCAGCTACGGCAACAGCCCCACGGCGCCGTTTGCCGCGCCGGGCACGAACAACACCTGTCACATCTACACCAGCTGCCCCAAAGAATTCCCGGTCATCTTTTGCGACCCGGCGACGGGTGGACACGAGGGAAACAAGTTCTACGAGGCCAACTGGCAATTCTTCATGTCGTTTTGATGCGCGACTCTCATCCACACGTGACCCGGGCGCCTGGTCGGCGCATGTCAGCCATGCGTCGGCGCTGGTGGGTGCTCGGGTTCGTCCTGGTCGGCTGCACCGGCGCGCTGCCGAGCGCGGGGCCGGCCGTCGACGCGGCGTCCGTTGAGACGGCGTTGCCGGCCGAAACCCGCCTGGCGCCCGACATCGGCGTCGACAGAGCGAACGGCCCCGGCGGCGCCCGGTCCGACGGAACCGGCGGCGCGATTGCGATTGCGGATGCTTCGGGGGCAACGGAGACCTCTGGCGCCAGGGACGCGAATGCCAGCAACCGGGTGCTGATCTACGCCGTGACGACCAACTACCGGCACGATTCGATTCCCGCCGCCGCCGCGGCGTTGTCGCAGGCGATGGGCAAGCTGGGGATGACCGCCGAGATCGTCGGCGCCAGCAACGACACCAACAAGGCCGATCGAACCAGGTTCACGCCCGATGCGCTGGCCCAGTACGGCGCCGTCATCTTGCTGGCCAACGACGGCGAGCCGTTCGGTTACCCGGCCGATCAAGAGATCCAGAACCTCACCAACTTTGTACAGAACGGTGGCGCCCTGGTGGGGCTGGAGTGCGCGACCGACTGTTACGGGGGCGGCTTCAGCGGACCGATGGACGGACACCCGAAATCGGTGCCGTTCCACACTCTCCTCGGGGCCACGTTCACCAATCATTCGGATTTCGGTCCCGCGCTTTGCACCAAGGTCGGCAACCACGTGTCGGTGGCGCAGCTGGCGCAGACCTTCCGGACGGCCGACGAGATATACGCGTTCACCGACTTTCGAATGGACAACCAGGTGGTCCTCACCTGCGTTTCGGGGATGTTGCCCGGCATGGTGCGCCCCGTCGCCTGGTACCGAGAAGAGGGCGCCGGCCGCGTCTTCTACAGCGCCCTCGGACACCCTGCTTCGGATTGGACCGGACCGATGGATCCAAACGCCGAGTCGCGGCTGGTCGAAGATCACGTCCTGCCCGGACTGCTCTGGTCGATGAAGCGGTCGCCCTGACGACTGACGGCGAGGCGCGCGCAAAGAAAGAGTCTCTTCATGCTGGCTAGCCACCCACGAATCGCCCCATCTCCCATCCTTTGCGCCGGGCTCTTGCTCGCGGCGTGCAGCTCGGATCGGTCGCCTTCGGCTAGCGGCAATCCTTCCGACGCCGGCTCCGCGGCTGATCAGGGAGGCACGGCGGTCACGGACCCGACCTCATCAGGAACGGCCGACGCGCCAGTCATTGACGACAGTCGCGAAGACTCGGCGGTCGCGCAGCCCGATGTCGCGGGTCCCGCCTCTGGTCGTGGGGGAAGTGCGGGCCCCATGGATGCCCCGCCCGGTGGAGCGGTGTTCGACGGCGGCGCCGCTTGCACGGCGGCGCTTTGCGAAAGCTTCGAGGAGGTGCCCGTCGGGGGCAAGCCGGATCCCATGCTGTGGACCACGCCGGCCGACATCAAGGTCGACGATCTGCATCCCGCGCTCGGCGGCAAGCGAGCCCTTCACCTGCCACCCCGCGGCTCGGGTGGCTCGTACATCACCGAGACCAGGACCATCCCGGGTGGCGGCAAGCTGTTTTATGGACGGATTCTGTTCTGGTTCGAGCAGCTGCCATTGCAGAAGCCGGGCTCGCTGTATCACTGGGTGATGATCGCGCCGCAGGGTGGCGGCATGAACCTGCGCATCGGCGGGCACGTCGAGCGTGACGGATCGAACTGGCTCCGTTTCAATCCCGGAGGCCCGGCGGGCGAGACCGGACTGTCGGATCTGACGGCCGTGATGGTTGCCAGGCGCTGGTATTGCCTCGAGTGGTTCTTCGACACGCCCAACAACGAGGCGCGGTTCTGGTTGGACGGCCAGGAGAGACCGGTGCTGCACTGGAAGGACTCCGTCGCCGGGTGGCACTTCCCTCCCGCCGGCATCACCTCGCTGGGATTCGGCTTCGAGGAGTACCAGGGCGCCCCCAGCCCGTTCGAGCTCTTCATCGACGAGCTCGCGCTGGGGACGCAGCGGATCGGCTGCGGCGGCGCGCCGGTGCTCGCCGATCCCAGCGATCCGAGCAGCCTGAAGGCGCCAGCCGCCGGCCAGGGCAACGGCGTCCCGTGCGGCGGAAACAGCTGTGCCGCTGGCCAGAAATGTTGCACGGATCAGACGCACGGCTCGTTCAATCCCCGCTGCGTCGCCGGTGGAACCACGTGCCTGGCCGCCTCGGCGCAGATGAGCTGCGACGGCCCGGAGGACTGCCCAGGACAGCTCTGCTGCGTGGAGACGGCCAGCCAGATTTCGGGTTGCCAGGCCTCGTGCGAGACAGGAACGTTCGCGCGCCTGTGCCATGCGGCAGCCGACTGCGGCACCGGCCAGATGTGCTGCCCGACCAACTTCACGCCGAACGCGGGTATCCGCTATGGCCAGTGCAGGACCGGCGGGTGCTAGCCGGTGAGGCGCCTTTCGATGACCTTGGCGCTCGAGCGAAGAAGGAGGCTTCCATGCCAGACAGATTGTTGAGGCTGCTCGCGACATCGTTCTTGCTAGGGGGCTGCACCGGCGCGATTGACGGCGGCATGCAGGGCAAGCCGGGGCAAACGCCGCCGCCCGGCGACACATCGGTCACGCGATCGCCCCAGTGTGCATCGGCGCCGCTGGCGACGGGCGCCGCTTACCTGCGCCGCCTGACCCGCTGGGAATACGCCAACAGCGTCACCGACACGTTGAACGTGAAGCTGTCCGAGGCACAGCTGGCGTTGATCCCGTCGGACATTCGAGCGAACGGATTCTCGAATGACTTTGGTGGACAGCTGGCCAGCTTCGACAGCGCCGATCATTACTCGCAGATCGCCGATGCGGTGGGCACCACGCTGGCACAGACCACGAACTGGCTGGCCAGCTTTGCCATGTGCAGCGACACCGGCGCCACCTGCCGGGACAACATCATCCGGGGGCTGGGCCTGCGCCTCTTCCGCCGGCCAGTCACGCCCGAGGAAGCCACGGCGTTTGGCGGCCTGTTCGACCTGGCGGTGGCGGCAGGGATCGGTGCCGCGCCGGACGCGGCCCGGCACGTCGTGCGCGCCATGCTGCAATCGCCGCAGTTTCTCTATCGCCTGGAGGCGCAGACGCCGTCCGCGGGCAACGTGAACGGGCGCGCGCTGGACAGCTACGAATTCGCGACGCGACTGTCCTATCTGACCTGGGGCTCGGCGCCCGACCAGGCGCTGCTGGACGCGGCAGCCAAGGGTGACCTCGCCTCCCCCGACAAGCTGCAGTCACAGGTCGCGCGCATGCTGGCGCAGCCGCGAGCGCGCGAGAACATCCAGCGATACTTTCGCGAATGGTTGACGCTGGACGACCTGGACGACGCCACCCGCGGACCGAACTTCACACCAGCCCTGGCGGCGGCGATGAAACAAGAGACGCTGGACGACGTCGCCGATCAGCTGTGGGACGGAAAGAAGCCGCTGGTGTCGACCATGCTGACCACCCGCACGACCATTGTCAGCCCCGTGCTGGCCCCGTTCTATGGCCTGGGCATGCCGGACGCCAGCGGCCACCTCTCGCTGGCGGGCGCACCCAACCGGGTCGGCCTGCTGACCCAGGCCGGTGTGTTGACGGTCGACGGCGACGCGAACGCTTCGATCGTCCAGCGCGGACTGTTCGTCTTCCGGAACCTGTTGTGCCAGGAGGTGGGCCTTCCCCCGCCGGGCGCGACGGCGGTCATGCTGGCCCCCGACACGGCCAGCGAGAGACAGAAGTCGGACGCCCGCCTGCAGCACCAACCCTGCCAGTCATGCCACGGTGAGTTCGATCCGCTGGCGTATGCGTTCGAACCGTTCGATTCGATGGGTCAGGTGCAGACCAAGGATGCCAACGGCAACGCCGTCCGCCAGGACGGATACCTGCCCGAGACGATGGGGCCCTCGCGCCCGTACGACAGCGTGCTCGCCTACATGGATCTGCTGGCCAAGGACCCGCGGGTCAGCGCCTGCGTGGCCGCCAAGATCGCGCAGTTCGCCTGGGGACGGGCCCTCACCAGCGATGATCAATGCATGGTGGCCGACATCCAGATCCGGATGAACGCCTCGGCGAACCACTCATTCGCCGATCTGATCACGGCCGTCGCCACCAACGCGAACTTTCGTTACACGGCGGTCAAATGAGCAATCTCCAGCCAGCCGGGGTGATGCCATGAGGTACATGCGAAGTCTCAGCCGAAGGACGTTCTTGCGGGGGGCGGGCGGCGTCACCATCGCGCTGCCGTTTCTTGACGAGATGCGCACCCGCAGCGTGTGGGCCGCCCCGGCGCCGGCGCCCGCGCGCGCCTTCAACATTTTTCTCGGTGGCGGCGTGCCAGAGCTGCACCAGCGCGCGGGGTTGGTGGGACCGCTGACGCCGCTGTTGCCGTTCAAGGACAAGATGGCCTTCCTCCGGGGAATCCAGGGTCCCGACGGCCACCCGATCGCCGCTGGCGCGGCGTTCGTCGGCAAATCGCTGGTCAACGACACCACCGCCGGCGGCCCGTCGATCGACAACGAGATCATGCGGTTCGCCTACCCGAGCGGCCGTCCGCCGACGCCCATCGACGTGCAGGGCATGGGCTTTTATTACAAGTTTCTCGATAACCCCAGCCGGTGGGTGAAAAGCTGGGACCAGCAGGGCCGACCCAAGGGGGGGCTGATCGACAGTCCGGCCGCCCTGTTCACCAATTTCTTCGGCGGCGCACCGGGCGGCGCGCCGGCGGCGCCGACGCCGATGCCCAAGGCGATGCCCCCCGCGCCCACGCCGGAACAGAAGCTGGCCACCAGCGTGCTGGACACCGTGGTGGGCGAATACAAGTTCTACACCAGCGACCGCTCGAACCTCTCCGCCGGTTCAAGATCAAAGCTGGCCGATCACCTGGATGCAATCCGGCAGCTGGAGAACCGGGTCGCGGGCGTGTCCCTGGTCGGGCAAAACGGCGGCGCGGCGGGCGCCGGGTGCACGACGCCGGCCGCGCCGGCGCCGGGTCTCTACGTCGCCACCCACCACAATGGCGCCGACTCGGGCGGCAACGTCGTTGCCACCGACTTCATCAGGTCGTTCAAGGTGATGGCCGACCTGTGGACGATGGCGGTGACGTGCGATCTGTTCCGGTTCGGGTTCACGGTGGTCTGCTGCGCCGGCGATGGCTTGACGTTCACGGGGCCGTACACCGTCGCCGGTCAAACGGTGGATCTGACGACCGCCGGCGAGACGCACGGGACCAATCACGCGATGGGTGACAACCCCACGCCGGGCTCGGTGGCCCTCATGCACAACGGGTGGCACACGCACCTTTTCCTCGAGTGCTGCTCGTACGTCATGCAGCAGCTCGACAAGGTCACCGAATCGAACGGCAAGACCATCCTCGACAATTCGTTCGTCCTTCTGGGCACGGATCTCGGCACCAACCACATCGGCCGCAGCGTCTTTTACGGCGTCAGCCAGGCCGGCGGCAAGTTCAAGCCCGGCCTGTATGACGTCCAGGGATCGCTGCTGGACTTTCTCGGCAGCTGCAAGGCCGCCATGGGTCTCGGGGGCATGCCGGCGGCGGGAATGTCCGGCTTCATCGCCTGACGTCGCCCAGACAACAGTGGAAGGGTCCATGTTCATGAGTCGTCGCCCATGGTTCCTGGTTGCCGTCGTCGCCCTGGCATCGCAGACGGAGTGCTCCGGCAACAAAGGCGATACCGCTGACGCTTCCGCGGATCGCAGCACGACGGGCAATCCGGGAACCGGCGGCGGGTTGACCGGCAGCGGTGCAGCGGGCTCGGGCAGATCGGGAGGCGCGGGGGGACAGAACATCGGCAGCGGAGGAAAGGACGCCAGCGCGCCTGAAGGAAGCGGCGGCTCCGGAGCCGGCGGCACGCCTGCCCTCCCTGCCGACACTGGCCAGTCGGTGCTGGAACGAAACAAACACAGCTCACGCGATGGTCACTTCGTTCAGCCAAAGCTGACCCATGCCGCCAGTGCCAGCATGACTCTGGACGCTGGGTTCAATGCGACCTACAAGGGCGCCACGTGGGCCGTTCCCCTTTACATGGAGGACGGCCCCAACCACAGCGGCGCCTTCTTCGTCGCGACCATCGGCAACGACGTCGCAGCGCTGGACGAGACGACGGGCGCGACCATCTGGACGAGGAACCTGGGTGCGCCCTACATGGGCGCGCCGTGCGGCGGATCGTACAATCTGGTCGGGATCTTCGGCACGCCGGTGATCGACGCGACCTCGCGGACCATCTTCGTCACGGCCACGACCGGACCCACGTTGAACTACGTCGTTCACGCGCTGTCGGTCGACGATGGAACCGAACGCCCCGGCTGGCCGATCGACACCAGCGTGGGCACCAACGGTTTTCCGGCCGGCAAGCACAACCAGCGGAGCGCGCTGTCGCTGGTGAACGGCATCCTTTACATTCCATTTGGCGGTCACTATGGGGATTGCAATCCCTACCAGGGCCGCGTTCTGGCGATCGACATCAAGACGCCGACCAAAACGGGTCTCTTCACGACCAAAGGCGACCGCGGCGCGATCTGGGCGGCCGGCGGCCTGGCCTCCGATGGCAACGGCGTCTTCGTGGTGACCAGCAACGGATCGAACGCCACCCATCAACCCGACGATCCCAGTGGCGGCGACAGTGAAGCGGTCTTTCGTCTGACCGGAATGGCGGCGATCGACAGGTCCGCCGCCAATTACTACTACCCGGCGCGCTGGAAGGCGATGGACCAGGCCGACAATGACTTTGGCTCAAACAGTCCGGTCTACATCCAGGTCCCCGGCGCCACGCCGGCCAGCTATGTCGTCGCCACGTCGAAGGATGGGCACATGGCCTTTCTCGACAGCCAGCACCTGGGCGGGATGGAGGGGCACGTCGTCGATCTGGATGTCGCGCAGAACGGCATGTCCATTCACACGGCCGCGGCCTCGTACACCACGGCCAAGGGTGTGTACGTCACGATCAGCACGGATGGGGGCGCCCATTGTCCACCTGGGAGCGGCGGTGGCCGGGTGATCATGGGCGTTCGTGTCGAGGTGGCCGCCGGGAAGATCGCACCGGCCGTGGCCTGGTGCGCGCCGTCCTCGTCGGTGACGTCGCCGATTGCCACCACCACGGACGGGCACAGCGATCCGATCGTCTGGTACGTCAGCGGCACCACCCTGACGGGCGTTGACGGGGACACGGGAAAGCCGGTCGCGAACGCCAGCGGCGCCTGCGCCGGTGTCATGCGATGGACGTCGGCGATGGCGGCCAAAGGGCGGATCGTCACGGGCGGCAGCGGCAACCTGTGTTCGTGGTCGGTGAAATAGCCGTGTCCGCTCCGCCGCGTAACGGGTGGATGCTGCGTTGGCGATGCGTGCTGTTGTTGTTCGCGGCCGGCTGCGGCGGCGGGCAGATCCCGGCGATCGCCGGCAGCGGCGGCACCGACGGCGCCCCGATCACCATCGATGCCCCGTCATCGGCGGATGGCGCAGCAACCGACGCAGCGATGGAATCGCCGGCCGCACCTGGGGGTCCGCCGAGTACGCCGCCCGTCTGTCCGCCGCCCCCCTCCACGCCCAGGGCGTGCACGCCGCCCGCCGACAAGCGCTGCCCGCCGCCCCACCTCGGTCAAACCGGTTGTATGGACGCGACCAACCCGCAAAAGCTGGCGGCCTCCGTCATTCCGTACGAGGTCAACAGCCCGCTGTGGTCCGATGGCGCGCTGAAGACGCGGGGGATAGCCTTGCCGCCCGGGCAACACATTCACGTCAAGAACTGCGCCGCCAACACCGCCGAGTGCTGCGTCGTCGATCCCAACAACTTCCCGATGTGCCTGCCGGCGCATGACGACGGCAAGTGGGTCTTCCCGATCGGCACCGTGATGATCAAGAACTTCATGTTCCCCGACGCCGACCAGTCGTCAGGAATGAAGTTCGTCGAGACACGCCTGTTCGTTCGCTTGCCGGACCAGCCCGACGCCACCGGCAAGCCGGCCGAGGCCTGGGTCGGTTATGGATACCAGTGGAACGCCCAACAGACCGACGCCACAATCGTCAGTGACGCCGTCAATGACGCCCGCAGCAGCGCCACGTTCACCATCGGCACCGCCGGGGGCAGGCAATCCGTCGTCTGGCACTATCCCAGCCGGGCGGACTGCATGCAGTGTCATGCTCGCATCACGCCGTCCGGCGGTTTTGTGCTGGGCGCGGAGACAGCGCAGATGAATCGCGTGGTCGGTGGCCAGAATCAACTGGATCGCTTGCAAGCGATGGGGCTCTTCGACGCCCCCCTTCCCAGGCCGTACAAAGCTGCGCTGGTCGCCCCGTATGCGGGCCAGACCGGCGCGCCGCCCGCGGGGGCAACGGTCGAGCAGCGCGCCCGTTCGTATCTGCACGCCAACTGCGCCTTCTGTCATCGGCCTGACGGCGACTTTTATTTCATGGACTTCCGTTACGACGCGTCTTTGAAAGAGATGGCCGTCTGCAATGTCGCTCCGGGCAAAGGTGATCTGGGCGTGATGGACGCGCAGCGCCTGGTTCCTGCGGCGCCGATGAAATCTGTGCTGTCGCTGCGCATGACCGCGCCAGCAGCGACGGATGCCTCCGGGAACACCGGGCGCATGCCACAGATCGGAAGCTATGTTGTGGACAGTCAGGGGGCGAAGCTGGTCGGCGACTGGATCACGTCCATCAAGGCTTGCCCCGACTAGCGCTTCGGTCGACGACGGCGAATCAGGGCCAGCCCGAGCAGCGCCTGCCACCCACCGGGGACAGCGGTCGAG
>DATLVT010000692.1:0-9898 GCA_035577105.1 Polyangia bacterium | reverse complement strand
AGTCCCGCTGATTCCATGCCTCGCCAGCAACGGGCGTTGGACGCCTTCCGGCTGGAATACAATACCGAGCGGCCCCACCGGGCGCTCGATGGGAAAACTCCCGCCGACCTTTACGTCCCTTCCCCCAAGCCTCTTCCCGCGGCGGTCGAATCCATCGCTTATCCCGGGCACCATCAGCTTCGTTCCGTCCGCAGCGATGGCTCCATCAAGTGGCGCGGGTCCACCCTCTTCCTCAGCGAAGCCCTGCAAGGCGAGGTCGTGGGCATCAAAGAACTAGCTGACGATCGATGGCTCATTCGCTTCGGACCGGTCGACCTTGCCGTCCTCGATGACAGTGGCACCGATCCCGAGCTATTCCGCCTCCCTCATCCATCGTCGCCCGGTGCTCAGGCCTGTCCAGGGTGAACTCGCTTCGCTCGCGCCTGGCGGCGCCCTGGACAGACCTTCCGCGCCGGCCGTCTCTCAGCTTCTAGGGGGGGCTGGCATCCTTCCCGGTTGCCAGCCCCTTCCTACTGCGCTATCCGAAAGTGTTACCCATGTCGCCGGTCTGACTTGTTACCCATGTCGCCGGTCGCACAGGCCCCTTCCACGCTCACTAACTTTCGTCGGCTTCGCTATCGTCGGACAGATATTCGAGGATGACCTCGTCGAGGCTCTTGTCGGAGACCAGCTCGTTGCCGAAGGACCGTTCGCTTTGCGGCGTCGGCCCGCGCCGTTCGCCGCCGGCGACGGGCGCCGTGTCCCAGGTGATGCCGGCGTGTCCGCCCTTGGCGATGGGCGCCGGTGACGGCGTGCCGGAGGCCATCGGTCGCACGGAATGTCCGTCGTGGTTGCC
Source organism: Polyangia bacterium (assembly GCA_035577105.1). Lineage (GTDB taxonomy): Bacteria > Myxococcota_A > Polyangia > Fen-1088 > Fen-1088 > DATKEU01. The sequence continues at coordinate 9,063 of DATLVT010000692.1, read as the reverse complement.
CGGGTGGCCGCTTGAATGGCCGCCGGCGCTGGTGGCGGGCGCATAGCTGCCCTCGCGCACGACGTACGGAACGGGCGGGCGGATGCGCGCCGGGCGCACCGGCCCCGGCGTCGACGGGCCACCCACGCCGATGACCACGTTGCGCTGAACCACCACGCCGTCGGCCGAGCTGGAGAGCACCACCGGCGGACGCTTGAGGTCGCCCGGCTTCAGCACCGGCGTGCCGGTGCTGCGCGGAATCCCCTGCGGGCGCGTTCCCCCGGGGCGCGGCACCACGACGCGCGGATCGCCGCTGGCCGCGCCACCGCCCACCATGCCCGAGCCATGCACCACGACCGCCGCCGGCGCGCCGTTGTTGACGGAGGCGTGCGCCGCCGCCATCGCCGCGCTGGGCGCGGGCGCTGCCACCGGTGGGACCACCTGCACGGGCGATGCGGCTGGCGCGGGTTCCTGAGCGGGTGTCGACGGGTCAGGCAAGATCGCCGGCTGACCGCGTGCCGCGAAGAAGCCGGCGATCTTCACATCGTGTTCGCCGCGGGTCAGCTCCTTGATGACGGACTTGTGCAGCTTCTGCATCTCGATGCGGACCAGATCCTCGTGGGCAGCGACGTCGTACTCGTGCTTGCGCGTGACAAGGATCGTCCCCTCGTAAAACAGATGCGTGAACACGCGCGGGATGACCGGGCCCGAATCTTCGGACTGCACGTGAAATACGCGACCGTGGTAGCGGACGTTGTGGTTGTACCCAACGACCGGGCTACGAAGCGGCTTGGCCATGAAATCCTGCCTATTATATCGTCAAATCGTCGGAAACCTTGTGGAATGGGGGGCGCAAGTTAGAATTCCCGGCTCCCCCACGGAAGGCATTATGCGACGGGCCAAGATAGAGCGGAACACCACCGAAACCCAGATTCAGCTGGTGCTGGGTCTGGACGGAACGGGCGCGCGCCGGATCGCCACCCCGGTCCCCTTCTTCAATCACATGCTGGAAGCAGTGGCCCGCCACGGATTCTACGACCTGGAGGTGGCCGCCCAAGGCGACGTCGACGTGGACGCCCACCACACGGTCGAGGACGTGGGCATCTGCCTGGGGCAGGCCTTCCGCGACGCGCTCGGGGATCGCAGCGGCATCACCCGGTACGGCGATGCGCTGTTGCCCATGGACGAGACGCTGGTGTCGGCGGCGGTCGACTTCGGCGGGCGGGCGGCGTTCGTGTACAAGGCCGACGCGGTCAAGGGCAAGCGGATCGGAACCTTCGACGCCGAGCTGGCCCGGGAGTTTTTCGGCGGCTTCGTCGGCGCGGCGCTGTGCAACCTGCACCTCGAGGTTCGGTACGGCGAGAACGCGCACCACATCGTCGAGGCCCTGTTCAAGGCGTTCGCGCGCGCGACGGCCACGGCGGTGCGCCTTGACCCGCGCGTGGTGGGCGTGCCGTCCACCAAAGGGACGCTGACCGCCTGAGGGCGGCGGCCCACAGGACGCGGACGCGGACGGCAGATTCATGAACGCACGACCTCGGGTGGCCGTGGCCGACACCGGCAGCGGCAACCTTCGCAGCGTGGAAAAGGCGCTGGCCATGGCCGGTGCCGACGTCATCGTCACCACCGACGCCGACCAGGTGGCCGCCGCCGACAAGGTGGTGGTCCCCGGACAGGGCGCCTTCGGCGGCTGCGTGGCGGGACTGGCGCGCGACGGCGGCGCCCTGGGACAGGCGGTGTTGCAGGCCATTCGCGCCGGGCGGCCGTACCTGGGGATCTGCCTTGGGCTGCAGGTCCTGTTCGAGGGCAGCGAGGAGGATCCCACCTGCCGGGGGCTGGGCGTGCTGCCTGGACAGGTGCGCCGGTTCGCCGAGCGACCCGGCCTGAAGATCCCGCACATGGGCTGGAACGCGACCCGGCCAGGACCGACGTCGACGACGGCGCTGACGTCGTCGCAGTCGGCGCCGTCGCCGGTGCTGGCGCAGACGTCACCGGGGACGTTTTTTTATTTCGTGCACAGTTATTACGCCGACCCGGCCCGCCCCGCCGACGTGGCGCTGGAGACCGAGCACGGCATACGCTTCTGCGCCGCCGTGGCCCGCGACAACATCTTCGCCTGCCAGTTTCACCCGGAGAAGAGCCAGCAGGCAGGCCTGGCGCTCCTCCGCAGCTTTGTCACCCTGTAGGATGGGATAGCAATGCAGATCTTCCCCGCCATTGATCTCCTGGACGGCAAAGCCGTGCGCCTGCAACAAGGGCGACGCGACAGCGCCAAGATTTATTCGGAGCGGCCCTGGGAGGTGGCGAAGAGCTGGTCGGGGCTGGGCGTCCCGCGCGTCCACGTCGTCGATCTGGACGCGGCGTTCGCGCGCGCCAGCGGGGGCGACGCCAACAACCGCGCCACCATCAAGAAGATCGTCGAGGCGGCGGGCGTCGACGTCGAGGTGGGCGGCGGCGTGCGGTCGATCGACGACTGCCAGCGGCTGTTCGACGTCGGCGTCAAGTACGTCGTGATGGGGACGGCCGCCGTCAAAGATCCGACCTTCGTGGTCAGGGCCTGTGCCCAGTTCCCGCATCGCGTGGTGGTGGCCGTCGACGCCCGCGAGGGAAAGGTGTCGGTGGAAGGCTGGACCGAGGACACCCTTAGCGACGCGCTGGAGATCGGCGCCGCCGTGGCGACGGCCGGCGCCGGCGCGGTTCTTTACACCGACATCGGCCGCGATGGCATGCGCACGGGGCCCAACCTGGAAGCGACGGCCCGCCTGGGCCGTCACATCGCCCCCTGCCCGGTGATCGCGTCGGGCGGCGTGTCACGCCTGCAGGATATCGACACGTTGATCGGCACGGGCGCCGCCGCCGTGATCATCGGCAAGGCGCTGTACGAAGGCGTCTTCACCGTGGAGGAGGCGCTGGCCCACGCCCAGGCGCTGCGCGCGAAAGGCGCCGCGCGCTGATGCTGTGCAAGCGGGTCATCCCCTGCCTGGACGTCGACGGCGGGCGGGTGAAGAAAGGCGTCCGCTTTCAGGAGCTGCGCGACGCCGGCGATCCGGTGGCGGTGGCGGCGGCCTACGATCAGCAGGGCGCCGACGAGGTCTGCTTTCTGGACATCTCTGCGTCGTCGGAAGGGCGGTCGACGACGCTGGACGTGGTACGCGCCACCGCCGAGCGCGTTTTCCTGCCGCTGACCGTGGGCGGCGGCGTGCGCTCCGTCGAGGACGTGCGCGCGCTGTTGCTGGCCGGCGCCGACAAGGTCGGCATCAACACCGCCGCCGTCGCCGATCCAGAGCTGGTCCGGCGCGCCGCCGGCGCCTTCGGCAACCAGGCCATCGTGGTGGCCGTCGACGCGCGCCGCGAACCGGACGCCGACGGCCAGGCGCCGCGCTGGCAGGTCTTCACGCACGGCGGGCGGCGTCCCACCGGGATCGACGCCGTGGCCTGGTGCGCGCGCATGGCCGAGGCGGGCGCCGGCGAGATCTTGCTGACCAGCATGGACCGCGACGGGACGCGCGACGGGTTCGACCTGGCCCTGACCCGCGCCGTGGCCGATCGGGTGGGCGTGCCCGTGATCGCCTCCGGTGGCGTGGGGACGCTGCAGCACCTCTACGAAGGGATCGCCGAGGGACACGCCGAGGCGGTGCTGGCGGCGTCGATCTTTCACTTTGGCGAGTTCACCGTCGGGCAGGCGCACGATTTCCTGCGCGCCCGCGGCGTCGCCGTCCGGGAGGAGATCCATGTCGGAGGATGATTCTGAAACGACGCTGGTGTCGTTCATCCGGGCCGTGCGCTTCGACGCCGACGGCCTGGTGCCGGTGATCGCGCAGGAACGCGCCACCGGCATGGTGCGCATGGTGGCCTGGGCCAACCGCCAGGCGCTGGATCAGACCATCGCCACCGGGTTCGCCCACTTCTGGAGCCGATCGCGCCAGGCGCTCTGGAAGAAAGGCGAGACCTCCGGGAACACGCTGGCGGTACGCGGGCTGCGCGTCGACTGCGACGGCGACGTGGTGCTGTTGACGGTGGATCCAGAAGGCCCCTCCTGTCACACCGGCGCCACGTCCTGTTTTTTTCGGGCCCGCGCCACCGACGGAACCATCGCCCCCGACGACGGCCCCGCTGATCCACCGGCGGTGATCGTGGCGCGGGTGGCTGCGGTGATCGCCCGACGCCGGCGCGAGCGCCCGGAGAAAAGTTACGTGGTCTCGCTGCTGGACGCCGGCTTCCCCAAGATCGCCGCCAAGATCGCCGAGGAGTCGGGCGAGCTGTGCGAGGCGCTGTCCGAAGGCGACGCCGCCCACACCGCCCACGAGGCGGCCGATCTTATCTTCCACGTGCTGGTTGGCCTGGAGGCGGCCGGCGTTCCCGCCGACGACGTTTTCGGCGAGCTGGCCCGACGCTTCGGCGTTTCAGGCATCGACGAGAAAGCGAGCCGCGGGAAATGATCCGGGAGGTGCTCGGGCCTGGCGGCCTGGTCGCCTCCGCGTTGCCCGGGTACGAGCCGCGGCCCGGCCAGCTGGCCATGGCGGAACGGATCGCCCTGGCCATCGAACGCGACGACCGACTGCTGGTCGAGGCGGGCACCGGCACCGGCAAGACGCTGGCCTATCTGGTGCCGGCGCTGCTGTCGGGCCGCAAGGTGGTGGTCAGCACCGGGACCAAGACGCTGCAAGATCAGATCGCCACCGTCGATCTTCCGCGCCTGCAGACCATCCTGAAACCGGTGCTGGGCGAACAGAGTTTTTCCTGGGCGGTCATGAAAGGGCTCAGCAACTATGTCTGCCTGCGCCGCCTCGACGAGCAGCAGCGCCAGCTGTCGCTGACCCCCACGCCGGAGCTGAACCAGATCCTCGATTTCGCCGCCCGCAGCGCCACCGGCGATCGCGCCGACCTGGCCGATCTGGCCGACGACGCGGCGATCTGGCGCGAGGTCTCGGCCACGCCGGAGACGCGCATCGGCGCCCGCTGTGTCTTCTACGAACGCTGCTTCGTCACCGGCATGCGGCGCCGCGCCGCCGAGGCGCAGCTGATCGTGGTCAACCACCACCTCTTCTTCGCCGACCTGGCCCTGCGCAGCCAGTGGCCAGAGGCGCAGGTGCTGCCGCCGTACGAGGCGGTGATCTTCGACGAGGCTCATCAGATCGAGGAGATCGCCACCGAGTTCTTCGGCCTGCACGTCTCGACGCAACGGCTGTTCGGCCTGGCCCGCGATCTCGGCCGCACCCGTTCGTTGCCACACGCGCGCGCCCAGTCGGCGGCGGCCCGGCTGCAGCTGGCGGCGGGCTCCCTGGCCGATGCCGTGCGCGATCGCCTGCCCGGCCCCCGCCCCGGCGCCGACGAGGTGCGCACCCCCATGCCCGACGATCTGTGGAGCGGCCCTGCCCTGCGCCGCTATCATGAACTGGACACCGTCCTCGACGAGATCGCCGCCTGGCTGGGCCCCGACGGACAGACCGTGCGCGAGGCCGATCCCCAGCGCGCCCCCGAGCTGGCCGGACTTGGTCGCCGCGCCGCCGCCGTGCGCACGGAGATGGGGGCGCTGGTCGACGTGGCCAACCGCGCGCACGTGCGCTGGCTGGCCGCCACCCCGCGCAACGTCAGCCTGCACACCTCGCCCATCGACGTGGGGCCGGCGCTGTCGCGCGCCTTTGATCTGTGCCCGGGGCCGATCATCTTCACCTCGGCGACGCTGACCGTGGCCGGCTCGTTTTCTTACCTGCGGCAGCGCCTCGGCCTGGGGGACGCGGCGTCGGAGGCGACGTACGCCTCGCCGTTCCGTTACCACCAGCAGGCGCTGCTGTACATCGCGCCCGACCTGCCCGAACCCAACGACGAGCGCTTTCCCTTGGCCGTGGCGGCGCGCGCCGCCGAGCTGTGCGCCATCACCGGCGGGCGGGCGCTGTTGCTGTTCACCAGCTTTCGCAACCTGCGCGTGGCCGAGGCCGTGCTGCGGGCCACCACCAAGTTCCCGCTGCTGGTGCAAGGCGAGCGCCCGCGCCACCGCCTGCTGGCCGACCTGCGGGCGAACGTCGGCTCGGTCTTGCTGGCCACGCAGAGTTTCTGGGAGGGCGTCGACGTCCCCGGCGAAGCGCTGTCGCTGGTGGTGATCGATCGCCTTCCCTTCGCCGTCCCCGACGATCCCCTGACCGCGGCGCGCATCAACCACATCCGCGCCGAGGGCGGCGACCCCTTCGGCAGCTTTCAGTTGCCGCGGGCGGCGCTGGCCTTGAAACAGGGCTTTGGCCGGCTGATCCGCAGCCGGTCGGACGCTGGCATCGTGGCCATCCTGGACGGGCGCATCGCGCGCCGGCCCTACGGCGCCACGTTGCTGGGCAGCCTGCCACCCGACTGCCCGCGCACCGAACTGCTGGAGGACGTCGCCGCTTTCTGGGCGGCGACGCCGGCCGGCCAATCGTCAAGACTGGCGGCAGAACAGGCCGCCAAGCCGGCGGCAGGGCCGGCGGCGGTCGCCCCATGACCGCGGCCTGGCTCTGGGTGAGCGCCTACGTGCTGGGGTCGGTACCGACGGGGCTGTTGATCGCGCGCGCCCGCGGCGTGGACATTCGCGCCGTGGGCAGTGGCAACATCGGCGCCACCAACGTGGCCCGGGCCCTGGGCAAGGGCTGGGCGATCTTCGTCTTGCTGTGCGACGCCTTGAAGGGCTTCGCGCCGGTGTTCGTGGGGCGGTATTTCCTGCCGGGCCTGGCCGACTGGGAGATCGCCGTGGGCGGGCTGTGCGCCATCGTCGGGCACATGTTCACGGTGTTTCTGCGCGGGCGGGGCGGCAAAGGGGTGGCCACGTCGCTGGGCGTGGCCCTGGCCATCTCGCCGCCAGCGGCGCTGGCCGGCTTTGGCCTTTACATCCTGGCCTTCGCGACCTTGCGCCTGTCGTCGGTCGGATCGCTGCTGGGGATCTGGTCGTTTCCGATCTTCGCGCACGTCTTTGGCGGCGTGGCCCGCCCCTACCTGGCGCTGTCGATCGGCACCGCGGTGCTGGTCACCGTCCGCCACCGCGAGAACATCGCGCGCCTGCTGCGCGGCGAAGAAAAACGGACCTGACCCCGAGGCCGACTAGTGCAGCAGCGCCTGCAGCAGCATGGTCAGCAAGAAGCCCAGGGCCACCCCCGACGACGCCGTGCCTTCGTGCCCGTGGCTGTGCGATTCGGGGATGATCTCGTTCGAGGTGATGTAGATCAGCGTGCCGGCCGCCATGGCCAGCACGAACGGCATGGCCAGCGTGGCCATGCTGGCCAGCATCTGGCCGATCAGCGCACCGAAGGGGATCGCCAGACCGGTCAGCGTCACGATCAAGAGGCCGCGCCCCGGCGACATCCCGCCTTGTCGCAGCGGCGCCGCCATGACGGCCCCCTCGCAGGCATTCTGGATGCCGACGGCGATGGCCAGCAACCAGCCGAGGTGCGCCGCATCGCCCAGGGCGAACCCGGCGCCGATGGCCAGCCCCTCGGGGACGCGATGCAGGCTGAGCGCGCCGATCACGGCGTAACCGCGGCGCATCTCGTGCTGCGGATCGTGGTCGTGCATGTCGTGACCAGGCTCGTGCCCGAGGTGCTGGTGGTGGCCGCCGGCGTGGCGGTGCGGGATGAAGCGATCCATGGCCGCCGCCAGCCCCACGCCGACGACGAACCCGGCGATCACCAGGACCAGCCGCCCCAGCTCGATTCCCTCCGGCGTGTGCAGGTGGGCCAGGGCCTCGCCCAGCAGACCCAGCGTCGCCGCCGCCAGCATGAGGCCGGCGCCCAGCCCGAGGATGCCGTCATAGGCGCGACGGGGAAGCTCGCGCACGAACAGGAACGGAATGGCGCCGAGGCCGGTGGCGAGCCCCGTCAGCGATGCAGCGAGCAGGGCGGTCCCCATGGGCCGACCTTTTGTACACCATTTGGCGAACTCTTCACCGGAGAAGTCGTAGGAAGAATGGTCGCGTGAGCTTTACTGCCGTCTACCTGGCCCTGGGATCGAACCAGGGGGACCGGGGCGCATTTCTGACCGCCGGGATCAACGATCTCCTCGAACGGGGGGTCGCCATCAGCGCCCGCTCGTCGATCTACGAGACGGAGGCGGTCTCCGACCACCCGCAGCCGGCCTACCTGAACCAGGTCGTCGGCGGACGCACCCGGCTGTCACCGCGCGCCCTGCTGGAGGCTTGCCTGGAAATCGAACGAAACCACGGCCGCACGCGCGATCCGGCGTTGCCCAAGGCGGCTCGGACGCTGGACATCGACATCCTGCTTTACGGCGACCGGGTGATCCGCGATCCCGCGCTGACCATCCCGCATCCGGCCATGCTCGAGCGCGGGTTCGTGCGCATCCCCCTGGCCGAGATCGCCACGCCGGGGCTGCGCCACCCGGTCACGCGCCTGCGGCTCGATTCGGCGGCGCCCGATCCGACGGTGCGGCTTTGGGCCGACGACGGGCGTTAGCTGGACAGGGACCGCACCGGCGAGGTTGGAGAGACAGCGGGGGGCGGTGGGACGTGAGGTGGGGCTCCATTCGCTTCGTCGCGGGGGCGGGAGCGGTGGGGTTCCCTCCCGTGCTCAAACACCGAACGGCGCGCGCGCCTTATGGGTTTGCTTGGAGCGAGGCAGTACTGCGCGCCTGCGAACTGCGCGCGGGAGGGAACCCCACCGCTCCCGCCCTTCCTGGTGACTACGTTCACTGCGCATGGGTTTCGCCCGAAAAAAAAGGGAGACCACAAGTGGCGTACCGCCTGCTCCTCGACTCTCTTCAAATCGACGAGCAGTCGGTACACCACTTGTATCCTTCTCTTTCTCCCCCGGCCGAAGGCTCGGGCTCCGGCCTCACGGACGGTCCAGGGGCACCGCGAGCGTAGTCATTGCGGCGGCGGCAGGTGTGGGGTTCCCTCCCGCGCGCAGTTCGCAGGCGCGCAGTACGTCGCAACTCCCAGCAAACCCATAAGGCGCGCGCGCCGTTCGGTGTTTGAGATACCGTCTCGGCGCGCAACGGATTTCTTCATGTCGAGACCTCATTTGTTGGGGCCGGGAGGAGAATGGGGACGAAAGGTCGGCGATTCTTCGCCACGCTGTATATGGCTCCGATCAGCTTTCGCATGCA
>DATLVT010000691.1:0-8474 GCA_035577105.1 Polyangia bacterium | reverse complement strand
CGATCATCAGGCCCAGATCGGCGGCCGCCCCCAGCTCGTCACCCAGCACCTCTTCCAGGTGGTCCAGGATCAGCACGGTGCCCGCCCGCGATTCGCGGGCGATGCGCGCCAGGTAGTCGGCCGCTTCCTGGTTGGGCGTGGGGGGATCGACGCCCAGGCGGCTGGTCGCCTGCAACACCTCGGCGTCGATGTCGTCGTACGCGCCCAGATAGATGGGCACCACGCCGCGTTTTTGCAGCGCCGGGATCAATCCGGCGCGCAGCAGCGACGTCTTGCCCATGCCCGGATCGCCGGTCAGCGCCGTCACCCGGTTGGTCTCGGTCAAGACCAGCTCGACCAGACGGGCGGTCTCCTCGCGGCGGCCGTAGAAGGTTTCGCTGGCCGCTTCGTCGAACGGAACGAATCCGCGAAACGGGCCGGAGGCGGGGGCGCTGCCCATCATCAATGGAGCAGAATAGCCCAAAGGTTCGCGTCCCGGGCCGCGGTCTTTGCGGCCGCCCGCGGTCCCCGGACCTTAGGCCTGCCGGATATCGGACTCCAGCATTTCTGGCTCTTCGTCGTAGTCGGAGATGATGATCTCGCGGTTGTGGGCGTCGGTCGACGAGGGCGTGAAAAACCCCTCGACCAGATCGGCCACCTCTTCATGCGTGGTGCCGCGTTTGACCGTGGCCAGCGCATAGACCACGTGTCCGTCGTCGACCACGGAAAGAAAACCAACCCGGCGCCCGTCTTCCACCGACCAGAGATCCCAGGACTCACCCGCCTGCGTGCGCGTCACGCGCGTGGCGTAGAACGTGCGCGGCTCATGACGCGTGATGGGCGTGATCTTGGGATCGCGTGGCACCTTCGTTTCTCCGTCGAGCTTTCGAGAATATCGACCTTGCGCCGCTGCGGCAACATTCGTTTTTTCTGCTCCCCAGCGTCAGATTGGATCGGAGGCGGGCTCTGCCCGCCGGAGATCCGCCCCCGGCTCTCGTCGCGTGGGGAGGGCGGAGCGAGCGTCAACTCTGGCCGAGGGGGAGCTCCAACCAGAAAGTCGTTCCCCGCCCGGGCGTGCTGCTGAGGCCCACCGAGCCGCCGTGGCGTTCGGCGATCACCTTGCTGATGTACAGGCCCAGGCCCAGGCCGCGGGTCTTCTCCGCCGTTTCCGGGACGCGAAAATAGCGTTGAAACAGCAGCGCCTGATTTTCGGCGCTGATGCCCGGGCCGCCGTCCGTCACCGCCAGCCGCACGCGACCGCCGGCGCGCGTGATGCGCACCTCGATGGGCGACGTCTCGGGCGAGTACTTGGCCGCGTTGTCCAAGAAATTGGTCAGCACCGTGCCCAGGCGCTCGCCGTCGGCGCTGATGGCCAGCGGCTCGGTCGGTAGATCGGTCACCACGCGACGAGCATGCATGCGACGAAACGACTCCAGCGCGTTTTGTACCAGCGCGCCCAGATCCACGGTGCCCAGGCGCACCGGAAAATGTCCGGCGTCGATGCGCGTGGTGTCCAGCAGATCGTTCACCAGATCGGACAGGCGGCGAACCTGCGCCCGGGCGAAGGCCAGATCTTCCTTGCCGGCCGGCTCGCCCTGCTGGACCCGACGTTCACACAGCTGCAGCGCCATCCCCAGCGGACCAAGGAGGTTCTTGATCTCGTGGGCGACCATCCCCAGGACGTGTTGCGCCTCGGCCTCGCTGGTGTCCGGCCGGGAGGTCCCAGAGCCTGTCGGATCGTCGTCTGACATTTCTATCTCCCTAAGGCCTTTCCACGATGGTCGCAATGCCCTGGCCAACCCCGATGCACATGGTGGCCAGACCATACCGCGCCTGACGCCGGCCCAGTTCGTGAATCAGCGTGGTCATCATCCGCGCCCCGGAGCACCCCAGCGGATGGCCAATCGCAATGGCGCCGCCGTTCACGTTGACGCGCGCCGGGTCCAGTTCCAGCTCGCTGATGCAGGGCAAGGCCTGGGCGGCGAACGCTTCGTTCAGCTCGACCAGATCCAGATCCGCCGCGCGCAGACCGGCCCGTTCCAGCGCCCGCCGCGACGCCGGGATCGGTCCCAGGCCCATGTGCTTGGGTAGAACGCCGGCCAGCCCCGTCGACACCAGCCGGGCCAGCGGGGCACGACCGCCCAGCCGACGCAGCCCATCCGCCGACGCCAGCAGCAGCGCCGCCGCGCCGTCGTTGATCCCCGACGCATTGCCGGCGGTGACCGTCCCCCCTTCTTTCCGGAACACCGGACGCAGCGCCGCCAGCGAGGCCGCCGTGGTCTCCGGTCGCGGGTGCTCGTCGACGGCGACGACCCGCGGGGGATCTTTGCTGCGCGCGCCGGCGATCTCGACCACGCACAGCTCGTCGCGAAATCGCCCGGCCGCCTGCGCCGCCGCCCAGCGCTGCTGGCTTTGCAGCGCGAACGCATCCTGGGCGGCGCGCGAGACCCCGCGCAGCTCGGCCACAAGCTCGGCGGTCTCGCCCATTGACTGCGTGCCGTACAGCGCCTCCATCCGGGGGTTGACGAATCGCCAGCCCAGCGTGCTGTCGTGCAGGGTGACGTCGCCGCGCGGAAACCCGTCGCGCGGCTTGGCCATCACCAGCGGCGCCCGCGACATCGATTCAACGCCGCCCGCGATCAACAGATCGGCGTCGCCCACCGCCACCGCGCGCGCGCCGTCGTTGACCGCCATCAGCCCCGACCCGCACAGTCGATTGACCGTCCCCCCCGGCACCGACGGCGGCAGCCCGGCCAGCAGCAGGCTCATGCGGGACACGTTGCGGTTGTCCTCGCCCGCCTGATTGGCGCACCCCATCAGCACGTCGTCGATGGCAGCCGGATCGGCGCCGGTGCGGCGAACCAGCTCGCGGATCACCAGCGCCGCCAGGTCATCGGGCCGCACGTCGGCCAGGGCGCCGCCATAGCGGCCGATCGGCGTGCGAACCGCATCGACCAGGAAGACCTCGCGGGATGCTTTGTGCATTCCGCCTTCAATGTACGGGACGCCGGCGATCCTTGCACCATTACGCAGCGCCGCGCTGGATGCCCGCGTCGGGGGCGGCGTCCGGGGTCCGCGTCTGGGTCCCTGGGGGCCCGCCTTGACTTGGGGGGCCGACCGCCTATTCTCCTGCCCGCCATGGCGGACGAAACCAAGACGACGAAGGCAAGCAAGACCCCCAAAGCGGCCAAAGCGCCCAAGGCGAAAAAGGCCGACAGCGCCGAGAAGGCCGCCGCGGCAGCCACCGACGCGCCTGCCGGCGAGCCCTGCCGGGTCGAGAAGTGCAAGCAGCCCGTACGAGCCAAGGGCTACTGCCGCAAGCACTATATCGGCTGGCGCCGCGGCGCCGTCGGCAACAAGCATCGCTACAAGGTCTGCAGCAAGGAAGGTTGCCGCAAGCAGCGCACGCTGGGCGGCCTTTGCGATGAGCACGCGGGCAAGGCCGCCGGCGCCCCCGCCGAGGCTGCCGGTTAACCCAGCGGCCGCGTCCCTTCGACCCGTCGCCGTCTGCTAGCGAGCGGGCGCCGCCCGTCGTCGAGCCTCCGGCCGCCGCACAGGAAGCAGCGTCAATTGCAGAAGATCGTCATTCGCGGCGGAGTCCGGCTGTCCGGCGAGGTGCGCGTCTCCGGCGCCAAGAACGCCGCCCTCCCGATCCTGGCGTCGGCGCTGCTGGCCCAGGGGCGGTCGATCTATCGCAACGTTCCCGCGCTGGGCGACGTGCGCACCATGGGTCGGCTGCTGGGAAACCTGGGCGCCGAGGTCACCAGCAAGGCGGGCGGTCTGACCTGGGTCGACGCCACCGGCGTCGGCAGGGACGGCGATCTGGAGGCGCCCTACGAGCTGGTCAAGACCATGCGCGCGTCGGTGCTGGTGCTGGGTCCGCTGGTGGCCCGCTATGGACGGGCCCGGGTCTCGCTGCCCGGCGGCTGCGCCATCGGCGCCCGCCCCATTGACCAGCACCTCAAGGGGCTGGCCGCCATGGGCGCCAAGATCGAGCTTTCGCACGGGTACGTCACGGCGCGGGCCCGGCGCTTGCGCGGCGCCACCATCGTCTTTGATCTGGTCACCGTCACCGGCACCGAGAATCTGATGATGGCGGCGGCCCTGGCCCGCGGCCGCACCACCCTGGAGAACGCCGCCCGCGAACCTGAAGTGGAGGAGCTGGCCCGCGTCCTCAACAAGATGGGCGCCAAGATCAACGGCGCCGGCACGTCGCTGATCACCGTCGAGGGCGTCGACGAGCTGCACCCCATCGAGCACTCGGTGATCCCCGATCGCATCGAGGCCGGCACGCTGCTGGTGGCGGCGGCCATCACCCGCGGCAACGTGCTGGTGCGCGACTGCCTGCCCGAACACCTCGACGCCGTGCTGGCCAAGCTGCGCGCCGCGGGGGCCGAGGTCAGCGCGGACGGCGACGGCATCCGCGTGCGCGGCAAGAGCGACCTGCGCGCCGCCGACATCGCCACCCAGCCCTTCCCCGGATTTCCCACCGACATGCAGGCGCAGTTCATGGTGTTGATGACCCGGGCTCGCGGCCAGTCGGTGCTGACCGAGACCATCTTCGAGAACCGCTTCATGCACGTGCCCGAGCTGCAGCGCATGGGCGCCGACATCGTCGTCGAGGGGCGCACCGCCATCGTGCGCGGCGGCACCCGCCTGACCGGCGCCACGGTGATGGCCACCGACCTGCGCGCGTCGGCGTCGCTGGTCCTGGCCGGCCTCATCGCCGACGGAACGACGGAGATCCTGCGCATCTATCACCTCGACCGCGGCTATGACCGCCTGGACAAGAAGCTGCGCGCGCTGGGCGCCGATATCCGGCGCGCCAAGGGGACGCTGTGAGCACGCGTCCGAAAAAAACGAAGGCCGCGCCGGTGGGCCTGGCGACGACGGCGGTCCGCGACGGCCGCCCGCTGACCATCGCCATGCCGCGCGGACGGATCATGGAAGAGGCGCTGGTGCTGTTTGCGCGGGCGGGCCTGGATCTGAGCGCCGCCGACAAGGCGCACGCCGGTCGTCGCCTGATCATCCCCGTCCCCGAGCTCGGGCTGCGCATCCTCATCGTCCGTGACACCGACGTGCCGGCTTATGTGGAAGGCGGCGCCGCCGACGTGGGCATCGCCGGTCGTGACGTGCTGGCCGAACAGGATCGCGATCTCTATGAACCGCTGGACCTGGGCATCGGACGCTGCCGCATGGTGGTGGCCGAACCAGAGTCGCGCCCCGTCGACGAATCGGCGCACGTGCACCTGCGCTATGCCACCAAGTTCCCCGAGATCACCCGCCGCCACCTGCAGGCGCGCGGCACGGTCGCCGAGATCATCAAGCTCTACGGCTCGATCGAGATCGCGCCGCTGGTCGGCCTGGCCGATCGCATCGTCGATCTGGTGTCGTCGGGCGAGACGCTGCGCCAGCATCACCTGCGCGAGGTGGAGACCATCCTGCCGATCAGCGCGCGCCTCTGCATCGGGCGGGCGGCCGCCAAGCTGTACGCCGATCGCATCGACGATCTGGTGGCGCGGCTGCGGGCGGCGGTGCGCGAGGGCGAACCGTAGCGTTGGCGGTGGGACCGCACCGGGGCGGTTGCAGAGACAGCAGGCGGTGTGGGACGTGAGGTGGGGCTCCATTCGCTTCGTCGCGGGGGCGGGAGCGGTGGGGTTCCCTCCCGTGCTCAAACACCGAACGGCGCGCGCGCCTTATGGTTTTGCTTGGAGCGAAGACGTACTGCGCGCCTGCGAACTGCGCGCGGGAGGGAACCCCACCGCTCCCGCCCTTCCTGGGCACTACGTTCACTGCGCAAGGGGGCGACCCAGGGAAGAACAGAAGGACACAAGTGGTGTACCGCCTGCTCACCGAATCTTGCGGGCATCTCGAACGCTCACCGAATCTTGCGAGCACTTCGACGACTACCGAATCTTGCGGCATGGCTCGGTGAGCAGGCGGTACACCACTTGTGTCCTTCTCTTTTTTTTCCGGGGCCCTTCCGGACTGAAGGACGGTCCAGGGGCACCGTGAACGTAGTCATACGGCGGCGGCAGGGGTGGGGTTCCCTCCCGCGCGCAGTTCGCAGGCGCGCAGTACGTCCTCGCTCCAAGCAAAACCATAAGGCGCGCGCGCCGTCCGGTGTTTGAGCACGGGAGGGAACCCCACCCCTGCCGCCCCTTGACGGAGCGAATGGTGACCCGCTCCCTGCAGCTACGTTTCGTCGCAGCTACGTTTCGTCGCAGCTATGCCGCGACGTCGAGCGCGCGCAGATCCGGGCGGCGAACGTCCGTCGCCAGACCCAGTTTTTCCAGGAGCAGGATCGTGTACCAGCCAACGTCGAGCTGCGCGCTGGTGAACCCCAGCCGCGCCGAACCCGGGCGGTCGTGATGGTTCTGGTGCCAGTTTTCACCCTGGAAACCGTGCATCAGCGACAGCCAGACCACGTTCTTGGCCGTCGGTTCTTCCAGCGACGCCGTCGGGCGCATGTGGCAGATGCTGTTGACGAAGCACTGGGCGTGCAGCGCCCACACCAGGCGGATGGGGCCGATCCACAGGAACGCCGCCAGCCCGAACGGCAGCGCGCCCAGCAGCGACAGCGCCAGGATAGGGATCTGCACGCGGGCCCAGATGCGATAGCTGGGCGTGTCCAGCTCGCGGCAGTACTTCGAGATGGGCGGCGAGCCGGCCTGCCACAGCCAGCGCAGATGCGACCACCAGAATCCGCCCACGCGCGGGCTGGAGATGTCCTCGGGCGTGTCGGACTTGGCGTGGTGCAGGCGGTGATACGCCGACCAGCTCAGCGGCGAACCCGATCCGTTCACCATGGCAAAGAACGTCAGCACCTGGCGCACCACCGGGTGCAACTTGACCGACTTGTGCGCGATCGCCCGGTGATAACAAACCGTGGTTCCCAGGCCGCCCAGGAAATGCAGCCCGTAGGCCACGGCAATGATCGGCCAACCCGGCAGCGGCGCCAGGATCAACCCCAGCAGCGCGCCGACGTGAATGATGATCATCCAGGCGAACGTCGGCCCGTCGCCGGTGGTGGGCCGCCACCAGGGACGGGTCCAGGGGCGCAGCTTGGACATCTCGACGGCGTCCAGCAGCGGCAGCTTGCCGCGCACGTCCAGCGCAGGCGTCGCGCTGAGAGGACTGTTCATCACGCTCATGCGCTGGTTCCCTCCGACGTGGGCGCCGGCCGCATCCCCGCGTCACGCAACAGCGCGCGGTCGGCCTCGACGTCGGGGTTGCCGGTGGTCAGAAGTTTTTCACCGTAGAAAACCGAATTCGCGCCGGCGAGGAAACAGAGCACCTGCGCCTCGCGCGACATCTGCAGACGCCCCGCCGACAGCCGCACCTTCGCCTTGGGCATCAGGATGCGGGCGGTGGCGATCATGCGTACGAACTCGATGGTGTCGACGGGCGGCCGGTTCGCCAGCGGCGTTCCCGGCGACGGCACCAGGGCGTTGACCGGCACGCTCTCTGGATGCGGATCCAGATTGGCCAGCGTCATCAGCATCGCGCAGCGGTCGTCCAGCGATTCGCCCATGCCGATGATGCCGCCTGAACAGACGGTGATGCCAGCGCGCCGCACGTTGTCCAGCGTGCGCAGCCGATCATCGTACGTTCGCGTGCTGATGATCGACCCGTAAAACGCCCGCGACGTGTCCAGGTTGTGGTTGTAGGCGGTCAGTCCCGCCTCGGCCAGCTTGGACGCCTGGTCATCCGTCAACATCCCCAGCGTGCAGCAGGCCTCCATGCCCAGACCGCGCACGCCGCGCACCATCTGCAACACCTGATCGAACGCCGGCCCGTCCTTGACCTCACGCCAGGCCGCGCCCATGCAGAATCGCGAGGCCCCGGCCTGCTTGGCCCGCGTCGCCGCGTCCATCACCTCCGGCACCGTCATCAGGCGCTCCGGATCGACCGCGGTGTCATAGCGCGACGACTGCGGGCAGTACGAGCAGTCCTCCGGGCAGCCGCCGGTCTTCACCGACAGCAGAGAACAGAGCTGCACCTCGTCGGGGCGGTGGTGTTCGCGGTGCACGGTCTGCGCGCGCAGCATCAGCTCCGGCAGCGGAGAATCGTGAATGGCGCGCACCTCGGCCAGCGTGAAATCGTGCCTTATCAAGAGGGTTCCTGCGGCAATTGACCCAACAAAACGAGCGTCCTTGTATCACGTTTGCGTTCACTGCGCTCGCTGCGTGAAAGGGGCCTGCTGGCCCTCTCACGGGACCGGGGAGCGCGGAGCGGCAGCGAGCCGTTCCACGTCAGATCGACTCAGCCGCCGCAGATGAGGGGGCGGTCGCGGCAGGTGCTGTCGGCGCAGGTTCCGCTGGCGCACTGTTCTTCGCTGGAGCAGGGCGCGCCGTCGGGACGTCGTGAGATGCACTTGCCGGTGGCGTGCGGGAGGGCGTCGCAGAAAAGGCCGGGGGCGCAGTCCCAGCTGCCGGCGCAAATGGCTCCCACCATCAGCAGGCCCCGCACCGCCGCGGCGCAGTCGGGGCCGG
>DATLVT010000690.1:0-8769 GCA_035577105.1 Polyangia bacterium | reverse complement strand
GGAGCAATTCTTTCATCAGCAAGCCAGTCACGCTGCCCGGATTGATCGAGGTGACCAAGGTGCTGGGCCACTACTGGTTTCAGGTCGTCAGGCTTCCCGATGCCGCCGAGGGACTGCCGTGAACACCCCGCCCATCCGGGTTTTGGTGGTCGAAGACGACGAGGAGGACTACCTGCTGACCAGGCGTCTGCTGATCGGCAACAAGCGGGCAGAGTTTCAGGTGACCTGGGTCCGAACATACGATGCTGCTCTGGAGGCCTTGCACGCCCCTTGCGACGTCTGCCTGGTGGACTACCGTCTAGGCGCCGAGAATGGATTGGCGCTGATCGAGAAGGCCATCGTGGACGGATATTCCGGCCCGATGATCTTGCTGACGGGGCAGGGTGACCACGAGGTGGACGTGGAAGCCATGAAGGCGGGGGCGGCGGATTACCTGGCCAAGGACCAGATCACGCCGCAGCTGCTCGAACGGGTGATCCGCCATTCCATCGAACGAAAGAGCGCGGCCGTCGCGCTCCGGCGCAGCGAGGAGCAGCTGCGCCAGTCCCAGAAGATGGAGGCCATCGGCAGCCTGGCGGGCGGGGTGGCCCATGACTTCAACAACCTGCTGTCGGTCATTCTCAGCTACAGCGAGCTGCTGGCTGCGGATCTGAAGGCAGACGATCCGATGCGGGCGGATCTGGAAGAGATCAACGGCGCGGGGTTGCGTGCGGCGGACCTGACGCGACAGTTACTGATGTTCAGCCGGCAACACGTTCCGCAGTCCACCATCGTCAATCTGAACGAGACCTTCGTCGGCATGGAGAAGATGCTCCGGCGCGTGATCGGCGAGGACATCGAGCTGACCTCGCTCAGTGCGACCACGCCCTGCATGATCAAGATTGATCCGGGCCAGGTGGAGCAGATCATCATGAATCTGTCGGTCAACGCACGCGATGCCATGCCCCAGGGCGGCAAGCTGACCATCGAGACGGCCGAGGTTTTCCTGGAGGCCGCCTACGTTTCGCAGCATGTGGGGGCGAGGGTCGGCCCGCACGTCATGCTGTCCGTCAGCGACAACGGCACCGGCATGGACAGGGCAACGCAGGCGCGCATGTTCGAGCCGTTCTTCACAACCAAGGAATCGGGCAAGGGGACTGGGCTGGGACTGGCGACCGTCTTCGGGATTGTCCAGCAACAAGGCGGCACCGTCTGGGTGTACAGCGAACTTGGCGTGGGGACGACCATCAAGGTCTACTTGCCGGCCGCGGACCAAAGCGCGGTTGTCAGCGTGGCGGCACCACTGCTGGAGCGCCGAACACTCCGTGGTCTGGAGACCATTCTCCTGGTCGAGGACGAGGAGAAGGTTCGGGTCCTGACACGGACCATTCTGCGCAAATATGGGTACACCATCCTCGAGGCGCAGAACGGCGGGGATGCCTTCCTGCTGTGCGAGCAGCATCCAGCGACGATTCACCTGCTTCTGACCGACGTGGTGATGCCCCGCATGAGTGGGCGGCAGCTGGCGGAGAGATTGCGCGTGCTTCGACCTGAGATGAAGGTGCTGTACATGTCCGGCTATACCAACGATGCGGTCGTGCGCCACGGCATTCTGGATTCGACCATTGCCTTCCTTCAGAAACCGATCACGCCCGAAGCGCTGGCCCGCAAGGTCAGGGAGACCCTTGGTGGCGGCGCCTAACGCAGCGGATCGACCGCCACCGCCGCGCCGAAGTCTCTCCAACCTTCGACGACCGGACGGGCGGCGTCCTGAAAAGGATCCCGGGCCAGACCGCGCTGCCCGGCGTCTCGCCGAGGCACTTGCAAGGTGAACCGCCGCGGCAAAGCCGCCTGCCCGATTGACAGGACAGGTGCCAAAAGCCGCCGGACCGGTTCTTCTGCGGTTTTTCGAGGCCGGCTGGTCCCGCGACAGTGCTAGACTTCCGGATTCGTCTCGGGGGGAACGCGGGCGGGGAAACATCGTCACCGCGGAGTTGTTCATGTCGCGACGCTCGTTCCGGACCGTGAAGTCGATTTGCGCCGTCGTCCTGTCGGCCGTTGCCTGGGGCGGCATCACCACGGACGCGCATGCGCACACGCGCATGGACATGCCGAAGGCGCGGGACATGCAGGACGGTTACAAGCCGACGCGATCGCCTGGCTTCGTGCTGCCCTGCGGAATCGCCCGCAGCGCCTCGCAACCGATCAACACGCTGACGGCGGGTAGCACCATCGGAATGAAGTGGACGGAGACGGTCTATCACCCCGGCTGTTTCATCATCGACTTTGCCAAGAACGACACCGGCCCGTCGACCGTCTTTCAAAGATTGCAGGTCGAACCTCACGCCACCGGCACCGACACGCCCAAGCTGTATCAGGCCTCGGTGAAGCTCCCCGCCGAACCGTGCACGAACTGCATCCTGCGCGTTCGCCAGTACATGGTGGGATCGAACCCCTGTCCGCCCGCGAACCTCAAAGACAATGACGCCAATCTTTACTATTCGTGCGCCAATGTCGTCCTCGAGACAGGTGGCGGAGAGATGGACGCCTCGGCCGGCGACGCGGCCCGCGACGCCGCCAGCGCCCCCGACGTTGCGGGCTCGACGGGCGGCACCACGGGCGGGTCGGGCGGGGCCACGGCGGGCAGCGGCGGTACCACCGGCAGCGGCGGCGCCCTCGGCAGCGGTGGCACGCCCGGAAGTGGTGGCGCAGCGCCTGGCAGCGGCGGCACTGGATCATCGGCGGGCGGAAGGCCAGCCGACACTGGCGCCAGCGGCGGTTGTGCCATCGCGGGTGGCTCTGTCTCGGGCGTTGCACTCTTGAGTGTTCTGCTGGGCCTGGGTCTGCTCCTCGGCCGCCGCCAGCGCCGCTAGTGCCGGCGCCTGTTTTCGCCTCAGCGGACGACGCCGGACCAATTTGCGGTTTCCGGATAGTTCGCATAAAGATGCGGTGATGGTGAAGGCCGAGGCGAAGGCTTCGGGGCCGGGGGACACGGTGGCGGAAGCGGCTCACGCGGTGCAGGCGGTGGAAGAAAGGGACGACGATGCGCCCTTCGAGCCCCTGATCGTCGCCGAGCAGGTCAACGCCCTTTATGGCAAGGGCGTCCTTCCGTACCTGGTCAGCGTGGCCAACGCGGTCCTCCTGGTGGCCGCGCTGGGGTCAGACGCGACGCCGTTCGCCCGCGGCGCGTGGCTGGCTGTCATCTGTGCGCTGGCGGCGGCGCGTTTCGGCCAGATGAAGGCCTATCATCGCGCCCAGCCTCCGCCCGCCCAGGCGCCGCGCTGGCGCCAGCGTTATGCCGTCGCCATCGCCTGCAACGGCGTCGCCTGGGGCGTCATCCCGCTCTTGTTTCCGGCGCCGGGGCGGGTGGCTGTTCACGCGCTGATGAGCTTTGTCCTGGGCGGCATGGTGGCCGGCGCCACGGCCACCGCCAGCAGCGACCAGCGGTCGTTTCGGGCCTTCGCCGTCCCGGCGCTCTTGCCCATGGTGGTGACCATGGCGCTGACCGGTGGCCGGGTGAACCTGGCCATGGCCACCATGCTGACGCTGTTCGGGATCGCCATGGCGATCCTGGCGCGTCGGGCCGGGCTCTCGTTCGCGCAGTCCACGCGGTTGCGTCTGCGAAATGAACGGTTGGTGCGGCGCCTGGCCGAGGCGCGCGACCTTCTGGAAGGCCGAGTCCTCGAGCGCACGGCCGAGCTGCGCGCGACGCTCGAAGAGCAGCAGCGTGCCGAGGCCAGAGCGTTGCAAGCGGTCGCCGCGCGTGACGAGTTTCTGGCCGTGGCGTCCCACGAGCTGCTGACGCCGCTGAGCGCCTTGCAGCTTCACGTGAAGGTGCTGGAAAACGACCTGGCCCCGGGACGCGCCCAGGATGCCGACCGCCTGATGTGGGGGCTGACCACCATCACTCGCCAGGTGGCGCGCATGGCGGCGCTGGTCGACACGGTCTTTCGGGTCTCGGGCCTGGCCCAGGACCAGCTGGTCCTGGAGGCGCGCACCATTGATCTGGCCGCGACTATCCAGGCGGCGATTTCAGATCTGGAAGCGACCGGTAATGTGATGTCGCATGGATCGTCGGTGACGATGCAGCTCCAGCAGCCTCTGATGGGGCATTGGGATCCGACGCGCGTCGAGCAGATCGTGATGAACCTCCTCACCAACGCCCTCAAATATGGCCGCGGCGGCCCGGTGACGGTTTCGCTGGAATCCGATCCGCAGCAGCCAGGATGGGTGATTCTTTCAATCATCGACCAGGGATGCGGTATCGCGCCGGCCGAGCTGGACAGCATCTTCGAGAAGTTTCACCGCGGCAAAGCGGGACGAGGCAGCCGCGGCCTCGGACTGGGTCTCTTCGTGGTGCGCGAGCTGGTGCGCGCCATGGGAGGGCGGATCTCGGTGTCCTCCACTGTCGACGTCGGCTCGACGTTTCGAGTCTGGCTGCCAGGCCGTACAGTCTGACGCACACTCTGAGGTGGTGTCGCACCACAGTCCCGGCCGGTGTCGCCGTCAATAAGGGATGGTGGCCATTGACCCCGTCTGGCTGGTTGGCGACACTAGGAAGGTTCATGTCCACCGATCGCCGGCCGGTCCTGATCGTCGAGGACCATCGCTCCATCCGCGAGGGTCTCTCCGCGCTGCTGGTGGCCAAGGGATTTCCGGTGGTGGCGGCGGCCAGCGGAGAAGAGGCCCTGAAGCTCCTGGACAACTGCCTGCCCAGCGTCCTTTTGCTGGACCTCATGTTGCCCGGCATCAGCGGCGAAGAGCTGCTGGCCACCATGCGCAAGGACGTTCGCTTTGTCGATATGCCGGTGGTGGTGGTATCGGCCGCGCCGGTGACGCTGACGAACGTGACGGCGGTGGTGCGAAAGCCCCCCAACGTCGACCGACTGCTGGAAACCGTCTCCAGGATTTATTCTGAAAAGGACCCTGAGAGGGTCCTTTAAATCCCCCGCGACGAGCACCGCCGGGCAAAGCCCGTCGGCGCTCACGCGAATTATCTGAAAAGGACCCTGAGAGGGTTCTTTGAATCGTCGTCGGTTAGGCCACGGCCTTCGCGCTGTCTGCGAGGGGGCCTTCGCGGGCCGCCGCGCCGCTTTCGGCCGGCGGACGCAGGCGTGCCCGGGCCGCCTGTGCCGCCGGCTGCCAGCCGCCGCGCGCCAGCCGCCACCACAGAATCGCCGCTGAAACAGCGATCTCCAGGGTGAGCCCCCACCATCCCCCGCGTGCACCCATGCCCGTCCGATAGCCGAGCAGCCACGTCACCGGCGGTGTGAACACCCACGACGTCACCACGCCGACGACGGCCGCATAGCGAACGTCGCCGGCGCCGCGCAGCGCCCCCCGGGCCACCACGTTGCTGGCGTCCATGATCTGAAAGACCGCCGCCACATGCAGCAGACCTGTCGCTGTGCTCATGACCAGCGCATCGGCGGTGAAGGCGGCGGCGATCCACCCCGCGGCGATTCCGAAGAACAGCGTCCAGGCGAGCGCATAGGCGCCCGCCACCAGCAGCGCCAGTCGAGCCACCCGCGGCACCAGGTCGTCGCGGTCGGCGCCCACGGCCTGTCCGGACAGCACAGCCGTCGCCTCGGCGACGGCGAACGCCGGCAAGAACGACAGGTGAATGACCTGAATGGCGATCTGGTGCGCCGCCATCTGGACCTCTGACAACAGCGAGATCAGCAGCGACAGCAACAGAAACGCCCCGACCTCCAGCGTGAACTGCAGCCCCAGGGGAACGCCCAGCCGCCACAAGGTGCGCAGGTGGCCGGCTGTCCAGTCACGCAGCCCGGCCTCGTGCCGCCGCATCGGCAACGCCAGGAATGCCGCCTCGGCGGCGCTGGCGATCAACGTGGCGGTGGCCGCTCCCGCCACGCCGCGCTTGAAGACGAAGACGAAGGTGTACGCCAGCGCGATGTTGACGATGTTGGCCAGCAGCGAAGCCCGCATCGGCCCGCGCGATTCGCCCTGGCCATAGCGCACCTCCCGAAGGGCGATGAACAGCAGCGCGCAGGGGGCGCCCAGGCTGCGGATGCGCAGGTAGGAACGCGCCGCCTGACCGGCGGCCTCGGTGGCCGCCAGGTGGCGCAGCAACTCGGCGACACCCTGGCCACAAAGCGCCGTGACCAGACCCAGTCCCAGCGCGGTGACGATGGCCGCGCCCTGATAGGCCGGTACGTCGGCGCGCCGTCCGGCGCCCACGGCTTGAGAGACCAGGGTGTTCGCGCCCCGCAAAAGGCCGATGGAAAAGCACAGCAGCACGAAGGCCACGATGCCGCCCAGGCCGACGCCGGCCAGCTGGGCACGCCCCACGTGACCGATGAGGACGGTGTCCACCAGCGTCATCGCGCTGTAGGACAGCATCGACACGGTGATCGGCCAGGCGATGCGTAACAGTTCCGAGAGTGGTCGGTCTTTCCAGATCAGGGGATGCATGACGTCTTTCCAGCAGCGCAGCGAATGAAGAACCAGAACAGCCCAGGGCAAAAAAAAACCGCGAGTCCCTTGCGGGGCCCGCGGCTCGTTGTCGTTCTTTACAGAAGGCCTAGCTCAGTCGGACCTCCCGATGACAACCGCCGCGGTGACCCCTGCCGGCAGAATCGCAACGCGACCCTTGCCAGAGCCGGTGCGCACGACGATGCCGTCGCGCAAATTGAGGGTGGGGCGGTGCATGCGGACAATCCTAGGGACTGCTGCGACGTTTGGCAAGAAATGATACGATGAGGGCGCGTGCGCCGATTGAGGCGTCGACCTTGAGGTGTCTTATGGATCGGTCTTCGCGTCTGGCGGGCGCAACAAAGCTTGTCGTCATTTCGCTGGTTTCCCTGGTAGCGGCGGTCGGGTGCGGCGATAGCGCCCCGGGGAACACCGACAATCCCGGGCGGGGAATGGATGCCCGTAATCTGTCGGATGCCGACGCCAAGGTCGACGCCGCGGTCAGCGACACTGGCGATACAGCCAGCCGTGACGTCGCCGCGCCCGACAGACCCGATACCGTCGCCTCCGACCCGCCGATCGAGGTATCGCCGTCCGAGACGATGGACGTCCCTCCCGGCGCCGATGCCGAGGCGGGCAGGGATCTTTCCGGTCCAGTCGTGTGTGCGACCGCCGCCGATTGTCCGGGGACTGACACCGAATGTTCCAAGCGGACGTGCGTCCAGGGGACGTGCGGGACCGCGACGCTGGCGGTGGGGTTGCCGGTGCCTTTGCAGATAAACGGGGACTGCAAGGTCCGCCAGTGTGACGCCCAGGGGCAGGTGGTGGCGGTGGCGGACAATTTCGATGTGCCGGCGGATGGAAATCCCTGCACGCTGGACGTCTGCACGGCTGGCGCGCCGTCTCACACCTCGGCGCCGCAGGGGCAGGCGTGCGGGGGGACCAACAAATGCAACGCCAGCGGCCAGTGCGTCGGTTGCATCGTGGCC
This sequence comes from Polyangia bacterium, assembly GCA_035577105.1. GTDB lineage: Bacteria > Myxococcota_A > Polyangia > Fen-1088 > Fen-1088 > DATKEU01. The sequence goes on along the minus strand of DATLVT010000690.1, from coordinate 1,366 downwards.
GCCGATTGTCCTGGTGATGACACCGCTTGCCAGACCCGGACCTGCACGCAGGGTGTGTGCGGCTTCAATCGTCTGGCCACTGGCACGGCCATCGCCTCCCAGATCGCCGGCGATTGCAAGGTCGTGCAGTGCGACGGTCAAGGCAACACCACCACGGTGGTGGACAACAACGACAAACCGGTCGACGGCAACGCCTGCACCAGCGACGTCTGCACGGCGGGCGCGCCGTCCAATCCACCGGCCGCGTCGGGAACGATGTGCGGCAACGGCCGGCAGTGTGACGGCGCGGGGCACTGCGGGCAGTGCAACGTCGCGGCGGACTGCGGCCTCAGCAACGATTGCCGGACGTACACCTGCACGGCGCAAGGAACCTGCCAGGTTGTCTTCAAAGGCGCCGGGACTGCGCTGACGACGCAGACCGACCGCGACTGCAAGCAGGCCCAGTGCGACGGCCAGGGCAACACCATGCAGGCCGCCGACGACACCGACAAGCCGGTCGACGGCAATCCCTGCACGAAAGACGTCTGCACGAACGGCACGCCATCGAATCCGCCCGAATCGGCCGCCGTTGCCTGCGGCAACAATCAGACATGCGACGGCAGCGGACACTGTCTTGGCTGCGCCGTGGCCAGCGATTGCGGGACGGACACCGATTGCCGGACCTTCTCCTGCAGCAGCCAGGTTTGCGGCAGCACCGTGGCGGCGCAGGGAACGGTGGTGGCCAGCCAGACCGACCACGACTGCAAGCAGAACCAGTGCGACGGCAACGGCAACGTGGTCGCCGTCAGCCTGGATTCGGACAAGCCCGTCGACGACGGGAACGCCTGCACCATCGAAGACTGCAGCGGCGGCACCGCCACCTCGACACCCGCGTCCACGGCGACGGCTTGCACCGCCAACGGCGGCACCCACTGCAACGGAGCGGGGATGTGCGTGGCCGACATTGCGTCGTTCATGGTCTTGCGGATCGGTGACGGGACAGCGCCCGCGACGAAAGGAGCGGCCGCCGCCCTGTTTGTCGAGAAGCGTGCGTTCAGCGACGGGGCCCTGGTGGGCACACCCATTGCCCTGCCGACCTTCGCCAGTCATGGCAGCAACAAGCCGGTCATGCTGTCCAACTCGGCGAAATCGGAAGGAGGACTGTCACTGTCGACGGACGGTCATTATCTGACGCTGGGCGGTTACGGTCCCAGGGTCAGCCCCGGTGAGACGGACTCTGTCGCCAGCTCTGCCGCCGAACGCGTGGTCGCCCGCATCGACGCCGCCGGTGTGGTGGAGACCTGGGGTTTGAGCGCCTCTGCCTTCATCGCGGACAACCTGCGCGGCGTGACGTCCACCAACGGCACGGACCTGTGGGCCTCCGGCA
>DATLVT010000689.1:0-7087 GCA_035577105.1 Polyangia bacterium | reverse complement strand
CTACGTCTTCAACGACGCCAGTCAGGTGGTCAACGGTTTCGCCACCATCGAACACTGCGCCCTGCGGGTGCTGGTCACCGTGGTCAGCACCGCCGTGCCCGGCCAGGTGGTCATCGACGGCGGCACCAAGACCTTCTCCAGCGACGGCACCCACGGCGCCACCGGCCACGGGCTGATCATCGATCGCCCGGGGTGGACGCTGCGGAAGATGAACGAAGAGCACGGCTATGTGAAGGTCGACGGGCCCGGCGCCGTCAGCAACGGCGGAAAAGCGCCGGCCGCCATCGGCGAAAAGCTGTGGATCATCCCCAGCCACTGCTGTTCCGCCGTGAACATGCACGACGAGATCGCCTATGGCCGTGGCGGCAAAGTAGAAGGAACTTGGCGCGTCGCAGCCAGGGGGCGAGTCCGGTAATGCGTCGGTAGTAACACGTACTGCTTTGACAATGAGAAACAGGGACTGCTAGGTTGCGTCGATCGTAGTTCCTGGCGCCCAGCCCCTGGGCCAGTTTCGCTCGAACACGCCAAGGAGGAGCCCATGTCGTCTGGTCGATCATTCCCCGGTTTGCGGCCTTTAACGTTTCTAGCGCTCGCGGTTCTCACGACGTTTGGCTCTCGCTCGGCAGATGCCGGTCCTCCCAAGGGGGGCGTGGCCAACCTGGCGATGATCGGCGAGCCGCAGTCGCTGGACCCGATGTCGACCACCGCCGATCTGACGGCGACCATCATGCAGCACGTGTACGAATCGCTGTACACGTTCGACTCCACCTGGAACATCCGCCCGATGCTGGCCGACAAGCTGCCCAAGGTCTCGGCCGACGGCCTGACGGTGGACATTCCCCTGCGCAAAGGGGTCAAGTTCCACAACGGCAAAGAGATGAAGTCCGACGACGTGGTGGCTTCGCTCAAGCGCTGGATGGAGGTCGCTCCGCGCGGCAAGGCGCTGGCCAAGAACGGCGCCACCGTCGAGGCCAAGGGCCCGCTGGCCATCGAGTTCAAGCTGAAGCAGCCGGTGCCGGCGCTGCTGGCCCACCTGGCCATGCCGTCGGGCTTCGCCGCCATCATGCCCAAGGAGACGCTGGTCACCCCGCTGAAGGACTTCATCGGGACGGGCCCGTACAAGTTCAAGGAGCGCAAGCCGGACCAGTACGTGGTGCTGGTGCGTAACACCGCCTACTCGGCCCGCAGCGAGGCGGCCAACGGTTACGCCGGCAAGCGCGAGGCGCTGCTGGACGAGCTGCACTTCGTCCCGGTGCCGAACGCCAACACCCGCGTCGAGGGTTCGCTGTCCGGCCAGTATGACTTCGCCGACGTGCTGCCGGTCGAGTCCTTCTCCCGTCTGGACAAGCAGGAGAAGGTCGAGCCGCTGCTGACCAAGCCCTTCGGCTTTCCCTATGTCGTGTTGAACACCAAGGCCGGGCCGCTGGCCAAGAAAGAGGTCCGCCAGGCCATCCTGGCCTCGCTGAACATGAACGAGATGATGACCGCCGGCTTTGGCGATCCCAAGTTCTTCAGCGTCGAGGGCAACCACTATCCCAAGGGCTCGCTGTACTTCAGCATGGCCGGCTCTGATCATTACAACGTGGGCGACGCCAAGAAGGCGGCGTCCATGGCCGCGGCGGCCGGATACAAGGACACGCCCATCCGCATCCTGACCAGCAAGCAGTACGAGTTCCATTACCGCATCGCCCTGGTCATGGCCGAGGATCTGAAGAAGGCGGGGTTCAAGACGGACATCCAGGTGGTCGACTGGGCCACGCTGGTGCAGCGCCGCGCCGACCCGGCCCTCTGGGACATGTACACCTCGCACTCGCCGTTCCTGCCCGAGCCGACGCTGACGCCGCCCCAGCTGGGCGACGACGCGCCGGGCTGGTGGAAGTCGCCGGCCAAGGACGAGGCCCTGAAGGCGTTCAACGGCGAATCCGATCTGAAAAAGCGCGGACCACTGTGGGGCAAGGTTCAGGAGGTCGTCTACGACGAGGTCCCCTACATCAAGGTCGCGAACTTCAACGGCCTGACCGCGCGCTCGAAGAAGCTGGAAGGCTATACGCCGATGCCGTGGCCGTCGTTCTGGAACACCGGCATCAAGAAGTAGCCGGGGATTTCGGAAGCGCGCGGCGCGGATTCGGACGACCCGTAGGTTGATCAAGAACAGATGATCAAATACGTCGCCCGTCGCGTCCTGGGAATGGCGGCGGTGCTTTTCATCGTCGCCATTCTTGTTTTCACCATCACCCGTCTGGCCCCGGGCGATCCGGCGGCCGTCATGCTGGGCGACCAGGCCACCCCCGACGACATCGCCGCTCTGCGCGCCGTCTACGGCCTGAACAAGCCGATCGCCACGCAGTTCTTGATCTGGCTGGGGCAGGTGCTGCACGGCAACCTGGGCCAGTCGATCTTCCTGCAGCGCCCGGTCACCCAGGCGCTGTGGGAGCGGGCCGAGCCGACCGGCCTGCTGACGTTGATCTCCCTGAGCATCGCGCTCCTGATCGGCCTTCCCTGCGGGATCACCTCCGCGGTGTTTCGCGGGAAATGGATCGATCAGGTGTTCACCGGCGTGGCCATGGTGGGCGCCAGCATCCCTAGCTTCTGGTTCGGCCTGATCCTGATGCAGATCTTCGCCGTGGGCCTGGGGTGGTTCCCCGTGGCCGGTTACGGCGATCCCGGGGTGGGGCTGATGGTGCGGGTGCACCACCTGATCCTGCCGTCGACGGTGCTGGGCGTGCTGAACTCGGCGCTGATCATCCGGTTCACGCGCGCCAGCATGCTGGACGTTCTGGGCGACGATTACATCCGCACGGCGCGCGCCACCGGCCTGCCGGAGTACCGGGTGATCCTGAAACACGCCCTGCGAAACGCGTTGATTCCGGTGCTGACGGTCATCGGCCTGACGGCGGCCCTGCTGCTGGGCGGGGCGGTGGTGACGGAGACGGTCTTCGGTCTGCCCGGGATCGGCAACCTGGTGGTCAGCGCCGTGCTTCGCCGCGACTACCCGGTCATCCAGGGCGCCCTGCTGGTCATCGCGGCGATGTACGTGCTGGTGAACCTGACCATCGACCTGGCGTACCTGGTGATCGATCCGCGGGTGAAGTACTAGGGACGAACGCGCGGATGAAACTTTTCCTCACCAAGCTGTTCCGCCGCCGTCTGGTCCTGATCGGCGCGGTGATCCTGGGGCTGCAGATCCTGGCGGCGGTGTTCGCCTCGCTGATCTCGTCCTTCGATCCGATGGAGCTGAAGGTGATGGAGCGCCTGCACGGCCCGTCGGCGGCCCACTGGCTGGGGACCGACGAGTTCGGGCGCGACGTCTTTGCCCGCATCATTCACGGCGGACGTTATTCGCTGTCGATCGGCCTGGCAGTGGTGGCGCTGTCGGGGCTGGGCGGGCTGGTGCTGGGCCTGCTGGCCGGGTACTTCACGCGCCTGGACGGCATCATCATGCGCCTGGTGGACGCCATGATGTCCTTCCCCGATATCTTGCTGGCCATCGCGCTCATGGCCATCCTGGGCGCGGCGGCCACCAACGTGGTGCTGGCCCTGGCCCTGGTCTACACGCCGCGGGTGGCGCGCGTGGTCCGCGCGTCGACGCTGGTCCTGCGCGAGATGCTGTTCGTCGAGGCGGCCCGCGCCCTGGGCGTGTCCACGCGGCGAATTCTCACGGTGCACATCTTTCGCAACCTGACGTCGCCGCTGCTGGTGCAAGCGACGTTCATCTTTGCCTACGCCATCCTGGCCGAGGCGGCGCTGTCGTTCCTGGGCGCCGGCGTCCCGCCCGAGCTGCCCACCTGGGGCACCATGATCGCCACCGGCCAGCAGTTCTCGCACGAGGCGTTCTGGGTGGTGGTGTTCCCCGGCATCGCCATCGTGCTGTCGGCGCTGTCGCTGCAAATGGTGGGCGACGGCCTGCGCGACATGCTGGACCCGCGGCTGCGCAAGGCGCTGTGATGGAAGCGCTGCTGGATCTGCGCGACCTGCGCACCACCTTCGCCACCGACGACGGCCTGGTGCGCGCCGTCGACGGCGTCAGCCTGTCGGTACCGGCCGGCCAGACGCTGGCCATCGTCGGGGAATCGGGCTCGGGAAAGTCGGTGACGGGCCTCTCCATCATGGGCCTCATCCCCAACCCGCCGGGACGCATCGTGGGCGGCGAGATCCTGTTTCGCCGGCGTGACGGCAAGACCCAGGACCTGGTCAAGGTGCCGCGCAGCGAGCTGCTGAAGCTGCGCGGCAAAGAGATCAGCATGATCTTTCAAGAGCCGATGACCAGCCTGAACCCGGTCTTCACCATCGGCGATCAGATCGCCGAATCGGTGCGGCTGCACCTCGGCAAGAGCCGCAGCGAGGCGCGCGACCATGCCTGCAACATGCTGGAGCTGGTGGAGATCCCGGCGGCCCGGCGGCGCCTGGACGAATACCCGCATCAGCTGTCGGGCGGCATGCGGCAGCGGGCGATGATCGCCCTGGCCCTGGCCTGCCGGCCGTCGCTGCTGATCGCCGACGAACCGACCACCGCCCTGGACGTCACCATCCAGGCGCAGATCCTGACCCTGCTGGCCAAGCTGCAGACCGAGCTGGGGATGAGCATCCTCTTCGTCACGCACAACCTGGGCGTGGTGGCCCAGATCGCCCATCAGGTGGTGGTGATGTACTGCGGCCGCGTCGTCGAGAGCGGCCCGGTCGATGCTCTGTTCGCACGCCCCATGCACCCGTACACGCGCGGCCTGCTGCGCAGCCTGCCCAGCCGTGCCCTGGCCGAGGCGGCGGCGCGGCGCCACAGCGGCGACGCCAAGCTGGCGTCGGCCGCGACGCCGTCGCCCGCCGGTACATCGCCGCCCATCATCAGGCGCGCCCGGCTGATGGCCATCCCCGGGCAGGTGGCCAGCCCGCTGGCGCCGCCGCCCGGCTGCGCCTTTGCCCCGCGCTGCGAGCTGCGCCTGCCGGTGTGCGAGGAGCGCGTCCCCGATCTGGCGCCGTTCCCCCATTCGCAGATGGCCCGCTGTGTGCGCGCCGGCGAGGTCACGTGAGCGGCCACAGCGTCGTCATCGAACCGGTCATCGGGGGCACGGGCGACTCCCGCCCCGGCGTCAGCGCCGCGCCCGCGTTGCTGGAGGTGCGCGGCCTGCGCAAGTACTTTGGTGCCGGCAAGCACCCGGTGCGCGCCGTCGACGACATCTCCTTCGCCGTCGCCACCGGCGAGGTGCTGGGCCTGGTGGGCGAGTCGGGCTCGGGGAAGAGCACCATCGGCCGCTGCGTGCTGAAGCTGCTGGAGCCGACCGCCGGCCAGGTGCTGTACCACGGGCGCGACATCACCCGCCTGTCGGTGCGCGGGATGCGCCCCTTGCGCCGCGACCTGCAGGTCATCTTTCAAGATCCGTACGCCAGCCTGAACCCACGCATGCGCGTGGGCAGCATCCTGGGCGAGGCGATGGACACCCACCGCCTGCACCGGGGCGCCGCGCGGGCGCCGCGCATCGCCGAGCTGCTGCGCCTGGTCGGCCTGCAACCAGAGCACGCCCGCAGATTCCCCCACGAATTTTCCGGCGGGCAGCGCCAGCGCATCGGCATCGCCCGCGCCCTGGCCGTCGAGCCGCGCTTCATCGTCGCTGACGAGCCGGTGTCGGCCCTGGACGTCTCCATTCAGGCGCAGGTGCTGAACCTGCTGCAAGACCTGCGCGAGCAACTGAACCTGACCATGCTGTTCATCTCGCACGACCTGGACGTCGTCGAGTACCTGTGCGACCGCGTGGTGGTGCTGTACCTGGGCAAGGTGATGGAGGTGTCGCCCACCTCTGCGCTGTACGAGGATCCACTGCACCCCTACACCGGCGCCCTGCTGGCCGCGTCGCCCAAGCCTGATCCCACGCACCGCCGACCGCGCATGCTGCTTGCGGGCGACATCCCCAGCCCGGTCGCCCCACCCTCCGGCTGCGTCTTCCGCACCCGCTGCCCCTACGCCATCCCCGCCTGCGCCGAGAAGGTCCCCGAGCTGCGCGAGATGTCCCCCGGCCGATTCAAGGCCTGCATCCGCGACGACCTGACCGATTCACTGCGCACCGCCACCGCGCCGTAGCGCCGCGACGACACTGGGTGACGGACGCCACTGTTCGCCCACGTTCCTTCTTGACCCGAGCATTCTGCTCATGACTAAGTCGACCGGTATCGAGACGGTGAACGCGGAGACGACTTCATGAGACTGACCCTGTTGACGAGACGCCCGGCCTTCCTTGCTGCGGGCCTGACCTTGTATCTGGCAGCGTGCGGCTCGTCGTCGCCGATCAAGGCGTCACCCGATGCCCAGCCGATGGATGGGCAGCCGATCGATGGCCAGCCGATGTCAGCTGACGGCCGCGTCACGCAAGAGTTTGACAATCAGATCAATCGGAACGTCGACATCCTCTTCATGGTGGACGACTCACCGTCCATGCGCCCGTTGCAGGCAAAGCTGGCGGCGAACTTTCCGGCGTTCGTGAATGTGCTCTCCGGCCTCCCGGGCGGGCTGCCCAATCTGCACGTCGCTGTGGTCTCGTCCAGCATGGGCGCTGGGCCGCAAGCACCGGTTGCGCAGTGTCCCGTGGGCGGAGACGCCGGCCAGTTTCAGACCGCGCCGCGCGTGGCCGGTTGTACAACCGGGCTGCCGGCATCGGAGCACTTCCTGTCGTCAGTTGATGGCGTGACGAACTTCACCGGAGACATGGTCACCGCTTTCTCCTGCATGGCCCAGCTTGGCGATCAGGGGTGCGGGTTCGAGCATCAGTTCGCGTCGGTGCTCCGGGCGCTCGAGCCTGGGCCGAATCTGCCGCCGACCAACCAAGGGTTCCTGCGCCCGGAGGCGTATCTGGCGATCATATTGCTCACCAACGAGGATGACTGTTCTGCGCCGCCCGATTCGAATCTGTTCGATACGGCGTCGCAGATGGTTTCGGATCCCCTGGGCCCGCTTAATTCTTTCCGGTGCAACGAGTTCGGCCACCTGTGCAACGGGACAAAGCCGCCGCGCACGCCGGCAAACCTGTCCGGATGCACGTCCGCGGAAGACGGGCGTCTGCTCAAGATGAGCGACGTCATTGATCGAACCAAGGCTCTCAAG
>DATLVT010000688.1:0-6916 GCA_035577105.1 Polyangia bacterium | reverse complement strand
ATCCCAGGCCGCCGGCGCGCAGCCGACGATGGCCATGCGTCGCGCCGGATCGGCGAACGCGGCGTCCACCGCCGCGTTGATCGCCGTCTCGTACTGCTCGACGCCAAGCTGGGTGACCGAGTTCGTTGACGCGCCGATGGCCTTGAGGCCCGAGTTGGCGGGGAAATCCTCGACGACGGGAGGCGTGGCCGCCGAACCGTGCAACAGGTCTTGCAGCGAGCGGGCGAACTGCGCGGCGTTCAACCGGCGCAGCTGCCCAGCGGCCGGATCTCCAATGTTCATTGGATCGGTGACGGTGTTGCCACCGCTGCCGCTGGCGCCGCCTCCACCCGGCGGAGGCGTCGACCCCGGGCCACCCGCGTTCGGGCCGATGTCGCCGGTGCAACCCACACCAATCGCCAGCAAAGCGGCCAAGCCAGCGCCCGTCGGTAGCCATCTATTTTTCATCGCGACTTCTCCCGGGTGCCGTCGTTAGTCGAAAAATGCCTTCTAAACCCCACCGCTGGCGTCGCCCTGCTCCCAATACCTGGAGCGGCACACCTCCCGCACCGTACATTGGCTGGACCAAGTGGTCAACCACGAAGAAACCCACATTTGATGACGTCGACATGCGGCAGAGCGAGCCATTTTTCGGCTCCTGCCGGCTAGACATCAGGGGGTGATCTTCATGGTCCAGAGCAGGCCAGGCAGCACGTGCTGGTCGACGAGCGGGGGCTTGGTCCAGCTTTCGTTGGCGTGCCCGAGCGCGGTGTAAAAGATTCGTCCTGCCCCTTCCTCGCGGTACCACGAGATCGGACGGTGATCGGCCGCGCAACGAAGGACCACCTGGTTGTCCATCCGGAACTTGGTGAAGTCGTAGATCTCGTCGAGCACGTTGAAGCTGGCCGGAAGCATGGCCACCGAAGGGTGATTCCCCTCCTTGGTGCACGTGGCAGTGGTGAATCCGCCGGTGTGGCCGACGAAGTCGGCGCCCAGGATGTTGACGTAGGTGTCGGACGTGTCGTAGGCGTGGGTCGCGTTCTCGATCCCGACCAGCGCCCCGCCCCCTTTCACGTACGCGGCCAGCGCGTCGATTCCGACGGTGCCCGGGCCGAATGGCTCGCCGGTGGTGGCCAGCAAGATGATCGCGCCGTAAGGGGCCAGTCCTGCGGTGGTGAACTTGGCGGTGTCTTCGCTGGTCTCCGGGGTGAGGCCGGCCAGCTTGGCCGCGCGTCCGATGTAATCGGCGGCGACCGGGATCGAATCGTGGCGTTGCCCGGTGGTGCGCGTGTAGATGAGAACGCGGGTCGACGACGGGGCGGCCCCGTCGCGCGGCGGGCCCGCTTCTTTGCTCACGTCGGGTGGCCCATCGACGGGCGGATTCACTTCCGGCCCTGGCGCCGAGCCCAGGTCGGGGCCGGACTGGTCGCCGCCCTGACCGCCAGCGCTCCCGCCAGCGGCGTCGATTGATGGGCTGCCACCGGTTCCGGTGGGCGCGCCGCCTGAGCCGGTGGTGGCAGCGTCATTCCCTCCCGACGTTTGCGGCGAGGGCGAGGAACTGCAGGCGCCAACCAGCCACGCCGTCAGAATCGAAAGAGCGAAACGCGCGCGCATGACACCTCCAGGCGCTCGGCGAGAAGAAGAAAAGAAATACTACATCGGTTTACCGGCGGCGTCCCACTCAGAAGGCTGCCCCCAGCGTGACCCCGTGCAACCCGCTGGGGCCAAGCATCGGGAGCAAGCTGTAATGAAGGCCCGCCGCGTCAGGCGACGAGGAGCCGGCGGCACGGTCGCTGGACCGATCTTTGAACGCCCAGTAGCTGACGCCCAGGCCGGTGGCTGCGCCGACCGAGGCCGCCACCAGGAAGGGGCGCTCTGACCAACCCTGGGGAGAAAATAGATAGAGCAGACCGGCCCCGGCCAATCCTCCAGCCACCGTGGCCAGGTCGACGATGATCGACTGTCCAACGGAAAAGTCGGTGCCCACGATCAAACGATCGCCCAGGAACGCGCCCACCACGGCGCCTGTCATCACGATGGCCGCGGTCGGCCGGCGGCTGGTGTTGAACCCGTCGGCCACGGTGGCGCCGGCCAGGACGCCGACCAGACCGGTGGCCCGCATGACCTCGGCGTCGCCCCAGCTGTTGTCGCGGGCGTGGGCCAGACGATAGCCGCCGAAGATTCCCCCGGCCACGCCGATGAGAGCGCTGCCCCCGATGCGGCGGGCCCGCTGGTCCGCCGTCTTGTCGGCGTCGTCAAAGCCCAGCAGAAAGGCGAATCCGAAGCCCAGGCCCAGGCCAAGATCACCGACGACCCCCGTGGTGTGCGCCTGACCGGGCGAGGCCTGGAGGCGATCACCCAGCAGCGTTCCCGCCGTCAAACCCAGGACGTTGCCGGCGATGAGGCTTCCGGCAAACACGCCGTACTGATGATCCGTGCTGACGTCGCCGGCGATCACCTTCGCCGCCAGCAGCCCGAAGATCGTGCCGCGCGTGCCGCCGTAGAATGCCCAGTTGGCCTGCCCTGCCGAGACGGCGTCGCCGCGCGTGGCAAGGAACGGCAACACGAAGCTGCTGGCGCCGGCAACCATGTAAAGGCCGACGAACGTGCGCGGGCTTTCGCCGGCATGAATCCCCAGCACGCCCGGCAGCGCCCAGCCATCGACGGCCAGGCCCAGCACGGTGGTGGTGAGGAGAAAAGGGACGTGCCCGGCGTTGTCGGAGGCGGTAGCGGCGATCGGCGAGGAACCAGGCGGTGGCGATGCAGGCGGGCCGGCGCCGGCCTTCGGTGGCGGCGTCGCGGGCGCAGGGGCCGCGCGCGTGGCGCGCAAGGCGCGAACCCGGGCGGCGAACGAGATGGCCACCGCCCGCGCCGCCGGATCGCCGGGCAGTGCCGCGGCCGAAAGAAAAGCGCGTTCGGCCTGATCGAGATCGCCTCCCACCAGCGCCTTGAACGCAACGTCGAAGATCGCCTCGCGAGCAGCCGCCTGGGGATCCGGTGTCTGTGGCGCCGCCGCTGTCGAAGGAGTCTCCACCTGAGCGGCGCCAGCGCGGCTGGCGGTGGCGGGCAAGAACGTGATCACGGCGATGGCTGCGATGACAAAGCCAAGGGTGGGTCGCACGGACCAACACCATAACGCTTACAGCGGCACAATGGCCAAGAACGCGATTGCGCCGCCCGTCGAGGGCGGGTGGCCGTAAGATTGTGTTCGCAGACATGGCCGCCCCGCGTCGCTCGTCACGAAAGTCCGGTCCGACGATGCCGGACTTCAACCCGCAGCTGGCCACGCTGGTGAAGGCACCGCCCCAGGGCGACGAGTGGCTGCACGAGCAGAAGCTCGACGGATACCGCATCGGCTGTCGCTTCGACGGGAAGACGGTGCGCCTGATCAGCCGCAGCGATCACGACTGGACGGACAAGTTTCCGTCGGTGCGCGACGCCGCCCGGCGCCTGCCGGTCGAGCAGGTGCTGCTGGACGGCGAGGTGGCGGCGCTGCTGCCGAGTGGCCTCACCAGTTTCCAGGCGCTGCAGAACTCCTTCCGCGGCGAGGGGACGGCCCAGCTCTGTTACTTCGTGTTTGATCTCCTGTTCTGGAACGGCCGCGACATCGGACGGCAGCCGTTGCTGGAACGGAAGGCGCTGCTGAAAGAGCTGCTGCGCGGCGAGAAAAAAAACGGCGTGATTCGGTTCTCGGATCACGTGGTCGGCGACGGCGCGGCCTTCTTGAGCGCCGCCTGCCGCATGGGGATGGAAGGCATCGTTTCAAAGCGACAGGATCAACCGTACACGCCGGGTCGAAACGCCGGCTGGTTGAAGATCAAATGCATCAAGCGCCAGGAGCTGGTGATCGGGGGCTTCACCGATCCGGAGGGGTCGCGACAAGGGATCGGCGCGCTGCTGGTCGGCTATTACGAAGGCAAGCAGCTGATCTTTGCGGGACGGGTAGGAACCGGCTTCACCGAGCGGCTGGCCCTGGATCTGCGGCGGCAACTGAACGCGCTGGAACAGCGGCAACCGCCGTTCGTGGCGAACGCGGCCCTTGGCCCCGCCGCCGTCAAGGGCGTCCACTGGACGGCGCCGCGCCTGGTCTGCGAGGTAGCCTTCAGCGAGTGGACCGACGAGGGGATCATGCGCCACCCGTCGTTCCAGGGGCTGCGCCTGGACAAGAAGCCGATCGACGTCGTGCGCGAGATGCCGCGCTGACGGCGGGGCGTGCCGGGCTGCATGCTATCGTCGCCCGCGGCATGAATCGCGACATCTATGCATTGCCCATCGATGGTTCCAGGCATGTCTCCATCAAACGGATCGATCCGGCCGACACCGCCGGCGTCGACAAAGAAGAGGGGCTGGCCGAACTGGACAAGCTGGGTCAGGAGTTTTCCGAGCTGGAGAACCTGCTGACCTACGCCGGCCAGCACGCGCTGCTGGTGGTGCTGCAGGGGCGCGACGCCAGCGGCAAGGACGGCGCCATCCGGAAGATCCTCGAATACTCCAACGTCCAGAACGCCTATGTGGCGCCCTTCAAGGTCCCCACGCCCGAGGAGCGGAACCACGATTTTCTGTGGCGGGTTCACAAGGTGGCGCCCCAGCGCGGACACATCGCGCTGTTCAATCGCTCGCACTATGAAGACGTCATCGCCGCGCGCGTGCACCACCTGGTGCCGGAGCGGGTCTGGAAGGGGCGCTATGCGCACATCAACGCGTTCGAACGCCTGCTGGTCGACAGCGACGTCATCGTGCTGAAGTTCTGTCTGCACATCAGCAGGAAGGAACAGCGCGAGCGCCTGCTGGCCCGCGAGAAGGATCCGCGCACCGCCTGGAAGCTGAATCCGGAGGACTGGCGCGAGCTGGCCCTGTCGGATGACGTCGACCGAGCCTATCAGGACATGCTCGACAGGTGCCGCGGCCCTGCCCTGCCCTGGTACCTGGTCCCGGCCGACAAGAAATGGTTCCGCAACCTGGCCATCATGCAGCGGCTGGTCCTGGCCCTGCGGCCGTACCGCAAGATGTGGCTGGCCACGCTGAAGGAGATGGGGAAGGCGGCGACCAAGGAGATCCGCGCGCTGCGAGCGCAGACGCGGATAAAGCAATAAGTCCGGCCCTCACCCCGACCCTCTCCCACGCTTCGCGTAGGAGAGGGAGATTTTGGGGAGATCTTGCGGACGTTCGGGAGCGGGCCGTTCGCTATCGATATTCTTCTTGCAGCTTGCTGAGGGCGGCGTTGCCGGGGCAGAGCTTTTCGAAGGGCAACCGAGCGAGCGGGACGTCGGGGGTGGCGTTCATCTCGTGCATGTCGCTGCGATCTTCGTCGACATAGAGAAGACCGGTGGGCACCTCGCCGTTGCCCTGGTGCTCTTGCAGATAGGCCGACACCTTGGCGGCGTCGCGTGGATCATAGTCGGCGGCCACCTTGCTGAAACGCACGACGCTGCCGTCGTGCAAGGTGACGTGGGTGGTGCTGCCCTCGGTGTACTGGGCGGTGATCTCCTGGGCGTGCGGAACGAAATCCGACTGCACCACCTGCATGAGGTGCTTGCGCGTGTAGAGATAGCTCTTGGTCGAGCCTTCGTGGTCATTGAAGGTCACGCACGGCGAGATGACGTCGATGATGGCGAACCCGCGGTGCGACAGCCCGGCCTTGATCAGCGGCACCAGCTGCGCCTTGTCGCCCGAGAAGCTGCGGGCGATGAACGTGGCGCCCAAGGTGAGGGCCAGCATCACCGGATCGATGGGGCTGTACTGGTTGGCGTCGCCGCGCTTGCTCTTGGAGCCGACGTCGGCCGACGCCGAGAACTGCCCCTTGGTCAGGCCGTAGACGCCGTTGTTCTCGATGACGTACAGCATGTTGACGTTGCGTCGAATGATGTGGGCGAGCTGGCCCAGGCCGATCGACAGCGAATCGCCGTCGCCCGAGATGCCGATGTACTGCAGGTCCTTGTTGGCGGCGTTGGCGCCGCTGGCGATGGACGGCATGCGCCCGTGCGCCGAGTTGAAGCCATGGGCGCCGCCCACGAAGTACGTCGGCGTCTTGGACGAGCAGCCGATGCCGCTGAGCTTGGCGATCATGTGGGGCGGCGTGGCCAGCTCGTAGAACGCCCGGACGATGGCGGCGGTGATCGAGTCGTGACCGCAGCCGGCGCACAACGTCGACATCGCCCCCTCGTAATCGCGGATGGTCAGGCCCAGCTGATTGGGGCGCAGGGCGGGATGGACGACGGCCGGTTTCTTGATCGATGGCATGCGGCTAACCCTCCGTGTGGCCCAGCTGGCTGGTGACGCCGTCGATGACGTGGCGGCTGGACAGCGGGAAGCCGCCGTAAACAAGGATCGACCGCAGCTTCTCTTTCTTCACCTGGGTCTCCGTGAGGATCAGCGTGCGCAGCTGGGCGTCACGGTTCTGCTCGACGATGAAGACGCGATCGTGAGCGGCCAGGAAGGCCTCGACCCGATCGTCGAACGGGAAACCCCGCACGCGCATGTAGTCGGCGATGACCCCGCGCTCGGCCAGGGCGTCGACGGCCTCGCGGACGGCGGCGTCGCACCCTCCCAGCGAGATGATCCCGAAGGTGGCGTCGGCCTGGTTGCGAATGATGGGCGCTGGCACCGCCGGCGCCGCCGCCTTGTGCTTGCGCGCCAGGCGGTCCATGACCTCCTGGTATTCGTCCGGGATCTCGGTGTATCCGCCCAGCTTGTTGTGGCCGGAGCCGCGGGTGAAGAAGGCGCCCTTGGCGTGCACGCCGGGCAGCGTGCGGGCGGCGACCTGATCGGCGTTCTCCGGCGAGTAGCGGAAGTACTTGGGCATCGCCTCCAGCTCGGCGGCGGTCAGGACCCGGCCACGATTGGGCCGATAGCTGTCCTCCCATTTGAGGCGCGGGATGACCCAGTCGTTCATGCCGATGTCCAGGTCGGACAGCATGAACACCGGCGTCTGGAAGCG
>DATLVT010000687.1:0-8960 GCA_035577105.1 Polyangia bacterium | reverse complement strand
CGGGCACGAGGTGGAAAAATGGGCGCGCCGGCTGGGCATCAGCACGCCGATCATCCCCGACCAGGCGCTGGCCCTGGGCGCGTCGTGCTCGCGCATCGACGAGATGACGCGCGCCTTTTCCGCCTTCGCCCGCAACGGTGTGCTGGTGGATCCCGTCTACATCCGGCGCATCCGCGATCGCAACGGCGTCGTCCTGGAAGATCACACCGCCATCGGCGATCCGGTGGGGCCGCCCAGTGACCGCCTGGATCGGCTGGTGGCGCTGGCCGGACAGAAGCCGGAGACGGTGATCTCCCCGCGCACGGCGTACCTGACGTCGACGCTGCTGCGCCACGTGGTCACGCGCGGGCACGCACCGGCCATTCGCAACGCGAACTATCCCGCCGCCGGGAAGACCGGGACGTCCAGCGCCACCATGGACACCTGGTTCGTCGGCTTCACGTCGCGCTGGATGACCAGCACCTGGATCGGCGACGACCTGCGCGAGCGGCCGCTGGGGCAGAAAGACGCCGCCTTCATGCTGACGGTGCCGATGTTCACGCGCTACATGACCGAGGTGACCGCCGGCCAGCCGCTGCAGGACATCCCGTGGGAGCGCCCCAAGGGCGTCAAGCCGGGCGACAAGGGGGGCACCATGCGCACCACCGTCGAGGAGGTGCTCGCCGACGGCCAGGGCGACGGCCGTCCCGGCCCCGCCAGCGGCAGCGGCACAGGCGCCGCCGCCGGCGGAAAGGCGAAGACACCGCCAGCCGTCACCGTCAAGGCGAACAAGGTCCCCAAGACCACCTCGCCCACCAAGCGCGCGCCCGCGGTCCCCCCGCCGGCTCCCCCTGCGGTGCGTCCCGCCGCGCCGCCACCGCGCCAGACCCAGATGCAGCGACCGGTATCGACCGCCACCACGCCTCCGACGTCACCGCGATAGTCTGCCGCAGCCCAGCCCCTGCACCCGGAGGTTTCCTTGCGACGCTTTGCCCCTCTGCTGATCATCGCGGTCTTCGCCATTGCCTATGGTGTCTACCGGCTGTACGTGGCGCGCCAGCCCTTCGAGTGGAGCGGCACCGTCGAGGCGCGCACGGTCGCGGTCGCCTCGCGCACGGGCGGACGGGTCAAGGACGTGCTGGTGCGGGAAGGCGATCACGTCAAGGCCGGGCAGCCGCTGGTGATCCTGGAGGCCAACGATCTGGAAGCACAAAAGCTGGTCGCCGAGGGGCAGCTGGAGCAGGCCAAGGCGCAGCTGGACAAGCTGGAGAGAGGCAACCGCCCCGAGGAGATCGCCCAGGCCCGCGCCCGCGCCCAGAGCGCCAAGGCCGCCTTCGCCGAGACCCGCGCCGGCGCCCGCAAGGAACAGATCGAGGCTGCGCAGGCCCGTCTGCGCGCCGCCCAGGCCACGGCCGGCGAGGCGCGCCGGGTGGCCGAGCGCCAGCGAGCGCTGCTGGCGCGGGGGGCGGCCACCCGGGTCGAGGTGGACCAGGCCAACACCGCCCTGGAGACGGCGGTCGCCCAGCGCGACGGCGCGCAGAAGGCGTACGACGAGCTGAAGAACGGCACGCGCGCCGAGGAGGTGGTGCAGGCCGCCGCTCGTTCGCAGGAAGCCGACGCCAGCGCGCGCCTGGCCGTCGCCGGGTCGCGCAGCGAAGACGTGCGGGCGGCGCGCGGCGCGGTTTCGGCCGCCCAGGGGCGCCTGGATCAGGTCGCCGTGTCGATCGCCGAGCTGACGGTGCGGGCGCCGCGCGACGCGCGCGTCGAGGCGCTGGACCTGCGTCCGGGCGACGTCCTGGCGCCCAACGCGCCCGCGGCCACGCTGCTGGAGGACGCCCAGCTGTACCTGCGCATCTATGTCCCCGAGACCCAGCTGGCCCACGTCAAGGTCGGCCAGGACGTGCGCGTCAGCGTCGACGGCTTTGACAGGACGTTCGCCGCGCGCGTGGAGCACATCAACGGCATCGGCGAGTACTCGCCGCGCAATCTGCAGACCGCGGACGAGCGCGCCGATCAGGTGTTCGCCATGCGCGTCGTCCTGCAGGAAGGCCACGACGTGGTCAAGGCAGGCATGGCGGCGTTCGTGAAAGTACCGAAGTAACGATGGAGCTGGTCATCGACGTGCAGGGTGTGTCGCGCAAGTTCGGCGATTTCTATGCGCTGAAGAACGTCGATCTCAAGGTGCACAAGGGAATGGTGTTCGGGTTGCTGGGTCCGAACGGGTCGGGCAAATCGACGCTGATCCGCATCCTGTGCGGGCTGCTGGCCCCCTCCGAGGGGCACGCCCGCGTGCTGGGCCTGGACGTGGCCAAGCAGGGCGAGGAGGTGCGGCGGCACATCGGGTACATGAGCCAGAAGTTCGCGCTGTACGAGGACCTCACCGTGCACGAGAACCTGGATTTCTACGCGCGCATCTACGGGCTGACCGGTGAACGGTTGCGCCGCCGGCGCGCGGCGGCCATCGAGCTGACCCACATCGGGCCGTACGTCGACCGGCGCGCCGGCCAGCTGTCCGGTGGGTGGAAGCAGCGCCTGGCCCTGGGCAGCGCGCTGATGCACGAGCCGGAGGTGGTCTTTCTCGACGAGCCGACCGCCGGCATCGATCCGGTGGCGCGGCGCGAGCTGTGGGATCTGCTGTTCATGCTGGCGGCGCAGGGGATCACCCTGCTGGTCACCACGCACTACATGGACGAGGCCGAGCGCTGCGGCGAGGTCGGGTATCTGTACATGTCGAAGATGCTGGCCATCGGCACCCCCGATCAGCTGAAGACCATCGCCGAGGTGAACCCGCCCGGCTGGCGGCGCGTAGAGGTCGAGACGGCGGCCACGCAGACCGCGCCGGCGCTGGCCTGGCTGCGGGCGCAGCCCTTTTGCGGAGGCGCCACCATCTTCGGTCAGTCGGTGCACGCCCTCATCAAGACCGACGTCGATGACAGGGAGCTGACGAAGGCGCTGGGCAAGAGCAACATCGTGGTGACCAGCCTGCGCCCCATCGCGCCGTCGCTGGAAGACGTGTTCGTCACCCTGACCGAGAAGGCAGCCCGCGACGTGGCCGGCGCGTCTTCCCCTTCCGCGGCGGCGGAGCCGCAGTAGCCATGTGGTCCTCCTTCGTCGCCATCTTTCAAAAAGAGTTCGTGCACCTGCGGCGCGACCGCTCGACGCTGGGCATCGCCCTCATGGTGCCGCTGTTCCAGCTGGTGCTGTTCGGCTTCATCGACCAGAACGTCAAGCACCTGCCCACCACCATCGTCGACCAGGATCATTCGCGCGTCAGCCGCGAGCTGATCGACAAGCTGCGCGCCACCGCGACGTTCAACATCGTCACCGTGACCAGCGCCGCCAACGGCGGCCGCGAGGAGATCCGCGCCGGCCGCTCGCGCGTCGCCATCATCATCCCGCCCGATTTTCACGACGACCGCGCCCACGGCCGCAAGGCGCGCGTGCTGGTGTTGATCGACGGCTCCGATTCGACGGCCAGCGCCCAGGCCCTGGCGGCGATCAACGGCCTCATGGCCCAGGAGAACCTGGTCATCTTCGGCAACGGCCAGGCCCCCGAGCCCGCCGTCGGCGCGCAGCCCATCATCCTGTTCAACCCGGCCGGCCGCACCGCCAACTACATCATCCCGGGGCTGGTGGCCATCCTCCTGCAGATCGTCGCGGTCATCCTGACGTCGCTGGCCCTGGTGCGCGAGCGCGAGCGCGGCACGCTGGAGCAACTGCTGGTCACGCCCATCAACCCCACCGGCCTGATGCTGGGGAAGCTGGCGCCCTACCTGGTGGTCGGCATTATCGAGATGGCCCTGGTCCTGACCGCCATGCGCTGGGGATTCAGCGTCCCCATCCAGGGCTCGCTGATCTTCCTGTTCGCCATGGCCCTGATCTATCTGTTCGCCATCCTGGCCATGGGCCTGTTCATCTCGACGCGCGCCCAGACCCAGGCCGCCGCCATGCAGGCCGGGCAGATGCTGCTGCTGCCGTCGATCTTCCTGTCCGGTTACATCTTCCCCGCCTCGGGGCTGCCGCTGGTGCTGTACTGGATCGGCCGTTGCCTGCCGGCCACGCACATGATCGCCATCATGCGCGGCGTGGTGCTGCGCGACGCCGGCCCGATGGACCTGCTGCCCAACGTGGCGGCGCTGATCGGCATGAGCGTGCTGCTGGTCTGGCTGAGCATCCGCCGCTTCAGCAAAGTCAGCGTTTAGCGGAACTCGCCCCCCGCCCGGACGTTTGAGCCTAGTATCCCATCAAACTTCCCTGGGGAGGGCCGCGTCATGACCATCGTCGATCGCGTCAAGAATATCTGCCTCCGACCCAAGACCGAGTGGGAGGTCATCGCGCAGGAGCCGGCGTCGACCGGCGGTCTCATCGCCGGCTACGTCGCGCCACTGGCGGCCATCGGGGCGGTGGCCGGCCTGATTGGCCGTTCATTGATCGGCGTGACGTTGCCGTTCGCCGGCACGTTCCGGGTGCCGCTGATGGCGGGCATCGTGACGGCGGTCTTCGCCTTCGTGATGGCCATCGTCGGCGTGTTCGTCCTTTCCCTGATCATCAACGCGCTGGCTCCCACCTTCGGCGGTGAAAAGAACAGCATGCAGGCGCTGAAGGTGGCGGTCTATTCCTACACGCCGGCCTGGGTGGCGGGCGTCCTGCAAATCCTGCCCACGCTGGGCCTGCTGATCGTGCTGGCGGCGCTTTACGGCCTGTATTTGCTGTACCTGGGCCTTCCCCGTTTGATGAAGTCCCCGCCTGAAAAGGCGGTCGGTTACACCGCCGTGGTCGTGGTGTGCGCCATCGTGCTGGGAATCATCGTCAGTTCCATCGGCGCGGCCATCGCCGGCGCGGGCATGTTCGGCGCCGGCGCCCTGGGCGGCGCGATGCATTCCAGCCGGCGCGCTTCGGAGGTGCAGTTCGACAAGGACAGCGTCCTCGGAAAGCTGCAGGACATGGGAAAGAAGATGGAGGCGAGCAACCAGAAGATGGAGACCGCCAGGAGGAGCGGCGATCAGAGCGCCCAGGTGGCAGCGGGCATGGAGGTGCTGGGCACCTTGCTGGGCGGCGGCAAGCACGTCGATCCGATCGGCATCGATCAGCTCAAGCCGTTCGTGCCCGAGACCTTCGCCGGACTGCCCAAGAAGAGCAGCAGCGCCGAGAAGAACGGCATCGCCGCCCTCAGCGTCTCGAAGGCCGAGGCGCGATACAGCGACGGCGCGCAGAAGGACGTGACGCTGGCGATCTCCGACACCGGTGGCGCCAGCGGCCTGCTGGGCCTGGCCGGGTGGGCCGGTCTGCAAGGCGAGCGGGAAGACGACAACGGCTCCGAGCGCACGCAGAAGGTGGACGGACGCCTGGTTCACGAAAAGGTTTCGAAGACCGGTGGGGCCAACGAGTTCGGCGTGGTGCTGGGCGACCGCTTCGTCGTCAGCGCCACCGGCCGCGGCGTCGGCATTGGCGATCTCAAGTCCGCCGTGTCCAGCCTCGATCTCGGCAAGCTGGAGTCGATGAAGGACGTCGGCGTCGCAAAATAGGCGCTAGCCGCCGTCGGGTTTGACGGTGACCTTGTCGCAGGATGCGCTGCAGTTGTCGAGGTCGGTCTTGCACACCGTCTTGCACTGATCGTCGCTGCAGCTCTTGACGCAGGTACTATCGGCGTCCTGACATTTTATTTTGCAGTCACTACCGGTGACCGTGTCTCCGCACGCGCCATAGAGTCCCACCGCCGACATCAGTAGCGCCCCGCAGTAAGCAAGTGTCCGCTTGGTCATTGCCCTGTCCTCCTGTACGGAGCCACCCGCAAGGTAAATGCCAGCGAATCGGAAGGCGGCTTTCGATTCGAAAGGTCCGGGACGATCAGGCTGAAAATGGTCCTGTCGGGGCTGCCACTGTTTCGTCACGGTGACAGTCGATCCGTGGCGGTGACCGCCGCTGCCGGCTGGCGGGAGCAGCGGTTGTAGGAGCCATACCTATATGGCAGTCTGGTATGTATGAAAAAGACGCTGAACATCGATGAACGCCTGCTGCGCGAGGCGCGAGTGGCATCAGGGGCTTCGACCGACACCGACACCGTCCGCCTGGGACTCGAGGCGCTGGTCAGACACGCAGCCTACGAGCGCCTCCGTGCGCTGAGGGGCTCCGAGCCAAAAGCCAAGGACGCCCCCAGGCGCCGGGAAGGATCATCGGCCAGACGACGAGCGGCCTGATGATCCTGGTCGACACGTCGGTCTGGATTCGATTTCTCTCGAATCGAGAGCCTTACGCATCCGGTCTGGACGATGTCCTGGGCAAGGATGAAGTTGCAGGGCACGAGATGGTCTTCGGAGAACTGTTGATAGGCGACAAGGGCAACCGGAAGACCTTCCTTGCCTCTTACGGGCAGATGCATCAGGCGGCGACCGTACCGCACAGTGAGGTGGTTGCCTTCGCCCAGGCGCGCCGCTTACAAGGACGAGGAGCGGGATGGATCGATATTCATCTCCTGGCTTCCGCCATGGTCGGACGATACAAGCTCTGGACCGCTGACCCACGGTTCGCTGTTCTCGCCGAAGAATTCGACATCGCTTACGCCCCGCCCTGACCGACCGTCCGACCGCCACCCTGGCCGGTCTCAGTCCCGGCGACAGGTGTTCGCCGGCGTCAGCGATCACTCAGTGCTCACCGTCGCTGTCTTCCATCTTTCGAACGACCGTCGCGATCGTGGCCGCGTCGACATTCGCGCGCCTCATCAGGTGAGTGGCGCGCTCTGTGTCGTCCGCGTCGATGGCGACGAAGAAGTCCTCCAGCTTGCCTATGGCGGCAAGCTGTTCGAGCACCAAGGTGCCCTCGAAGTCGGTATCGTCCATCTCACCTCATCGCGGACGGGAGCCAGGCGCCCTCACCCCGCCGACCTATTGTTTCCCGCACACGTAAGAGTCGGCAAAAACCTGGTACGTCGCCTCGGGACAGGGAACGGCGTAGACATCGATGATGCTGCCGCAACGGCCGCCCGGACCGACGTTCCCGCGCCGCGAGGCGTGCGCGGCGCGAGATTTTCCGCCGAAAGGATTGGAGCCGTCGTTGCAGCGCAACCAGGTCAACTTTTCGAGCACGGCGGGGATTCCACAATCCTCCAGCGGTCTCTCCTTGGTCGTGATCAGCGTGGCCAACGATTTGGCGTCGGCACCGGTTCGTGCCTCGTACCGTTGCCGGTCGATGACCACCGGACCGAACACACCGTCACGCGGACAATCAGGGTCCGCGGGCGGGCCACCCTCAATCGCCGCCGAGGCGGCAGTGGTCGGTCGCGGCGTCGATGATGATACGGGCGCGCAACCGCAAAACGCCACGACGGTCGCCGCCAGCGCAAGCCTCTTCGGAACCCGTGGGGTGTTGTTGATCACGTTGTCTGAGTCCTCGTCTGAATTAGCCGGCCATTCGCGAATCTTGTGCCGGGGCGGACTCCATGAAAGCGTCGCGAGCGCGCCAGGTCAGGAACCCGAGCCACCAGGCGAAGACGACCGGGAACAGGAGAAAGAAGAGTCGCGCATCGCGAACCTGGGCGATGCTCGATACCGCGAATACCAGCGACCCCACCGTGTCGAGAATCAGCGCCGCGCGAAACGCCAGTTGACTGCGAAGACGCATCCCGTACGACATCGCGATCACCGCCGCTATCAGACACGACGACAGCCAGCCGGATCCGTGAACCCACCCTGTGAGCAGGATGATCGCGACCCCGGCGTTCAGGCCCTGAAGCTGTCCCAGTCGAGACGCCTTTCTTGTTCGAACCGCGTCTCTCTCATTCGCCGCGCTCTGAGCGGCTCGATGCTCCACCTCCCATCGGCCGAAGCAGGTCGCGCACATGACGCCTGCCTCGGAGATGAAGCACCGGGCCGGGATGACCGCAACTCCACAAGCGCTACAAGAGTCAGCAGGTTCGCGATTCACCGTGATCGGGAGGATAAGCGAGGACCGCGCCCGGCTGCAACGGGATGAGCGGAGTCAGGTGGCGCGCGGACGATCAAGCGCGATCCGCAAGGCGCCAACCGAGACTGCCAGGGCGGCGAGCACCACCAGAGTCAAGGCAAGCGCGACATTGTTCAGCGATTCCCCGAGCCCTATCAGCCAGATGAATCGCCGCCCCTCGGGCACCTGGTGAATGGCCCCCAGCGACTTGATGAGCCCGGTCACAAAGCCCAGCGACCCCGCCACCAGGGTCATGATCCCCAAGCTGATCTGCAGCGGAATGAACCGCCGCTCCGGCTTGAAAGCATAGGCGAGAGACACGCCGATCATCAGCATGCCAAACGCCAAAGTCGGATACATCCCCCATCCGCCGTTACGAAACGCTTCACTCATGGTGACCTCCATGGTCCGTTGGACAACGGAACGGCCGGCAGGTTCCGAGACGTTTCTGGGTTCAGGCGGCCCGGACGAACATGACGTGCAGATGCCCGCACTTCCCTCACCTCGCGTCCAACGAGGCGGGCTCATGTCTTGCCGTTCGGCGGCCAACGTAGAGCGGTCGCCGACAGCGTATCACCGCGGCGAGGAGGTGCGAGCGACGCCCGTTCCGTCGTGGCATTGGCTCACGAGGGTGCGCGCCGTGCAGGCGTTCGGCCGCTGCAATGGCTCATTGGACAGTCTCAGGAACCGGCCGGCCCTCGAGAGTGTCGCCGTCGGCGCCGTGTGCGCCACCACATTGCAGAGGGCAGCACGACGGCGCCAATGGGAGCCCCCAGAATCGTCCCGGCGGCGACGGTGAACATGTCGTCGTGCGAATGGCCCATTCCCATCATGAGCAGTACACAACTCGTGGCGAGCCAACCCACGACCATGCCCACAAACGCCCCGCCGAATATCGACAAGATGCCAGTCACCATGAGAGCGCTCGCCTGCCCAACGATATGGCCGATCAGCGACGAACGCGAGAGGGAGGGAAGCGACCGACGCGACCGTCCGCTGCTACGGCTGGTTGGGCAGCAGCTCTACCTCGGCAATCGACGGCC